>JBCBDI010000148.1:0-6398 GCA_038529885.1 Pseudomonadota bacterium | reverse complement strand
CCGCCCCACTGCACATCGTAAGAAGGCTGGAGCGTCAGAAGCGACAATGGACGCAGTTTCAGGCTGACATCTCCGATCGGCTGAGTGCCCGCATAGAGTCCGCTGATGCGCCCCTGTAGTAGCGTCCCATCGGTTTTGGCCCAACCGACACCCAGTCCACCAATTCCGGACTGCCCGAGCACAAATCCAAGCGGCGTATAGGCCACCAAACCGCCAATTAGGATCAACACAAAGAGGATTAAAAAGAAGAGCGTCCGCATCATAATCCTCCTGGCACCAGGTCGATATTCACGCGGACCAAACCATTCCCGGCTTGCTCCATATTAAAGCGCGTTACTTGGCCAGAGAAACGCGCTTGGACATCCTCAAGCCAGACAAAAACAAGGCGCGGATCTGCGTCTTCAAAGATCAAGCGCACCGAGCTTTCATCATTGCCCTGCAACCGCGCGATGGCGAGCCCGATATCGCCGGCAGCACCCGTGATTGAGGCTTTAAACTCATCTATGTTTCGAGATCGGGGCCGTGCATCGGTTGGTGCCGCTGCGCCTTGCGCGCGTTTCAGCATATAGCTTTCTTGAATGCGCGACAGCGTCCGATCAGCCTCTGTGAGGCGCGCACTTGCTTCTGCTCGGGCGGACAAAGACGGCAGTAAGATAAACTGCCACAGTACAATGATGACGGTCAGCGCGCCAGCGATGCCGATCAGCACGCGTTCGCGCGGCGCCATATTGTTCCACCACTCACTCATGACGCACTCTCCAAAGTGAGATCGCCGATCACGCGCGTGCCGCTCTGCCGGGAGTCGCCAGACCGCGCCGCCAGACCAGACGTGTTCAGGATGGCCGTGAGGCGATCCACATCGGCAAAACTTTGAAACGCCACCGTGGCCGTAATTTGCTGGCGCGCGCGATCATAACGAAGGGTTCGAAGCTCACTGCCCTCAACCTGCGCAATTGCATCATAGATCACAGAGCTTGCATCCAAGAGCGATGGAAAGGCTTGTCCGCCCTGCCCGTTCCCAGCGCCCGCGGCTGCGAGCGCCAGGCGCACGTCGCCATTAACCTCAGGCCATCCGACTTTGGCGAATTCGACCGAGAGATTATCAAGCTGCTGGGCGCGCGTATTCATGGCATTTGTTTCAAGCAAAACCGAAGCAAACCAAGCGATCGCTGCGGCGGCTGCGAGTGCGCCCGCCATTTTCCACCGGCCAAATCCGTCTAAATCAATCGGTCGCCGCGCTTCGAACGCACCTTGGCGCAGGCGAATGCCGCGTCCTTTCTCAGCCCAGCTTGCGAGTTGCGTGACAAAGGCCTCGAGCGAGCCCGCGCCTGCGCCTTTTGCGGGGAGATCCAGCGCTTGTGCGACTTGCTGCCCATGGACAGCAATATCATCATGGCTGTCACACAAAGAGATCAACACATCGCGCCCGAGCGAAGCATCAATGGCGAAGCTTCGATCCCCAAGACGCCCGAGCACCAATCCCGGCGCCTGGTAGAGTAGATTGCCTTGAGGCAGGAGACTGTGCGCGGCGACAATCTCTGCCTCGTCGAGCCCGCGTTCTGATAGCGTTTTGATGATGTCGCGCAGCGTATCATTCGACACCACATTGATGTGGCGGAGACTGTCAGTGCTCGACTTATCGGCGTCTGAAAGCGCCACATGACTGTCATCGACACTTTGCGCAATCTCGTCTTCGACGGCGAATGGGGCCGCTTTACGGGCTTCATTCTCATTTCGTGCGGGGATGGAGGTGGAAAGGCCAAGCACATCCAAGCCGTTCAGGAAGACGGTCAGATTGCGCCCTCTTGTGTCGACGCCCTTAATCTCTTTTCCGACCGCCCAGCCGGATCCTTTGGCGCGCGCGACCAAGAGCGATCCATCCGGTTGCAGAAGAGCATAGACGCGCGACATCAGCCGATCCGCTCCCGGCGAATGGTTCTGATCGGACGTCCAGGCTGGACTTCGAAGAGATACCGCATGGTCATATCATGACCGCGATAAGACACATTTGCTGAAACTTCTACTAAGCTTGTGACAACACCCAGCTGATCGCGCCGAATGTTCTCGACATTGAGACGATTGAGGATGGGATCTTGCAACATGGCTTCAGTATCTGCCCACCCGCCCAATGGGCGCAGCGATATCAGCTCGCGCGCTGCATCAATCGGCAAGATCCCTTCAAACGCTTGCTGAAGAAGCGGGGCGTGGTGCTCTTCCAGAGTGTTTATGTTGAGCAATCCAGGCGTCGCCGTGCGCCCTTCAGGCAACGCGCACAGAACCGGACGGACTCGCGCATAAACCTCAGAGGTGTAGCCCTTAATGCTTCGCAGCTCCGTAATAGAGCCGAGTTTCTGCCCGGAGGTTCGATAGGACGGCACTTCAGATAAATAGTAGCCGTCCTCTGCGCCGCCGCTTCCAGGAACGGTATTATCGTCCATCCAATCAGTCAGCGACGAGGCAAGCGCGACCATGTCGGACGCATAGCCATCCTCAATTACTTCGGTCAGAAGGGCCTGATAGGCGGTTTGCATCTCTGGATCGGCCACCAATGGGCCACCCTCGGCGCCTGTGGTGAGGCGGTTCACGTCAAAGCAATTGGTGGCATCACGTGCAGTGACCGTCAGTGCGCCTTGATCGAGCGGAATGATCTGCGGCTCACCCAGACCTGGCAGATCCGCATGTAGCTTGTTTTCGAGCGGGCGAAGAATTTCTGCCATCCGCGCGCGGGCAACTTCTTCAGCTGAGGCGGCGTATAGTGCCAATTGCGCCTGTGCATCCAATGCCCGAGACCGCACGGTCGCTTGGGTGACGGATTGGGTGACCGCCAATGCCGCCGCGGACATCGCCGCAACAATCATCATCACTGTCAGCAAAGCTGCGCCGCGTTGCCTGTTCCATCTCTTGATCATATGCGCCCTCCGGAAAGGGCCGCGATCGTCAATCGGGTCTCGTTTTCGAAGATGATGATCATTTCGATCATATCGGGAAGCGTGTTGAGGGACTGGCCCGCATCGCCTTGCCAAAAGTCTGAACGCTGTCCGCCGCGCACGAATGAAAGTTCTACCCGGTCAACGCCTTCCAGAAGGACCCGAGACGAGACCGGCGTTCCATTCGTGGCATCAGGCCTGAGGCTCGCATCGCGCACCAGGTTGCCATTGCGCAACGCGTATTCCACGGCTTGGAAATTACTGCGCGGTTCGATGAGGCCTGGATTGAGCCATCCACTGCGTACAAACCGCAAAAAGGGAGCGTCGCCGCGGGAGGCTTCGCCAAATAAGTTGCCGGCAGGAGAAAACCCATCAGCTGGGCGAATACCGCGCGTGCTCATCGCGCCGATGTCTTGGCGGATCAGGCTTTGCGCGACATCGAGCGCGCGCGCCGCTTCTTCTTGTTCCCGGATTTGCTGGCTGGTGGAGGAGGCCCCAATCAATAGAGCCGCGCCTGCGGACGAGACGATGGCGAGAATGAACAGCGCCACGAGCGTTTCAGCGAGGGTAAAACCGGCTTCAGGGTGAGCGCGAGCGGTCATTGGCCCTCCCCGTTCTGTTGATTGGGCTGGTTAAGCGTCCCCGTCAGACTTTGAGGAATGTATTTTAGGCCCTCGAGCCGCGCGAGAACTTGTTCGCTGGTGCTTGGACGCACTTCGACCGTCAGCGTTTGTAACTCGCCAAGCTGCGCGCGCGACGTGGTCCGCGTCCACGTATAGTTTCGCCCCAATTGCGTCGCCTGCCCTGTCGCGACCCCTGCGTCGAGGATGGTTCCCGAGGCCATCGCGCGGGCCATCTCGTTTTCTGCAACCGTTCTAGCAAGCAGGCGCATTTCGAGGCTCGCCGCATTGCGATTGGCTTCTGTCGTGACTTGCAGAAGCGGGATTGCCGCCATAGCGAGAATGCCCATGGCGGCTACTGTCTCAACCAGGCTGAAACCGGCTTGCTGCGGACGCTTAGCGCTCGACATAGGTCACCTCACCGGTTTCGCTGAGGCCAATTTCAATCCGAACGCCGCGGCCTTGTAATTGAAACTCCACGGGTTCGATAATGCCGGTGGGGTCAAACACCAATTCGGGCCATGTCTCTGGCCGTGGTGGACGCTCAGTTTGAAGCTCAATCATCAGCTGACGGGGTAAAACTTCAGGCCGACCGGCGGGCCGCCATCCATCGCGTCGCCATTGCAGGAGCGCATATCCGCGATCGTTGAGTTTGATGCCGACAGGCTGACCCGCAAAGATCGCTTGTTCTTGGGCCTGGCTGAGTACCCGCGCAAAAGCTTGTGCACTCGCCTGTTCTTGGGTGGGCCTTTGCGGCAGCGTCAGCGTGACCAGGCTGGCGGTGAGGCCGACAATGAAGAGCACCGTCATGACTTCCACCAAAGTCATGCCTGCTTGAGAGGGATATCGGCGCAACCGGGTCACTTCATTTGCTGTTCTAGGTGGCCCTAGATGTCCCAGATGCTGATATCGGCATTGTCTTCTTCACCACCCTCGCGGCCATCCGCGCCGAGGGAGTAAAGATTGTAAGGCCGGCCATCATCGCCTGGGACCTCATAGATATATGGACGTCCCCAGGGATCGTTTGGAAGCTTCTGAATATAGCCGCCTGGACGATAGCGATTGCCGTCTGGCGCATTGTCAGGCTTTTCCACCAAAGCATTGAGGCCTTGCTGCTGCGTCGGGAAGGTAAACATATCGCCGCTATAGGATTGTAGCGCACCTGAGAGACGGGTGATGTCGGTCGCCGCTTTCGTGGTTCGGCCTTGGCTCATCGCGCCGGTGACATTGATCAAGACAACGGTCGATAGAAGGCCAATGATGAACACAACCACCATGATTTCCGTCAGCGTGAACCCGCGCTGACGGTCTTTGCGCAATTTACGTCGATCTTTCATAATCAAACTCCTCAAGCACCAATGGCCATTGTGTTAAGCTGCAGGATGGGCAGCATGATGGCCAAAACGATTAGGGCAACGATTCCAGCGAGCATCACAATCAGGAGCGGCTCTAAGAGGCCGAGCGCGACGGTCGCGTTACTGTCTAGCTCTTCTTCCATATAGTCGGCAGCACGCCCCATCATGTCTGACAGATCGCTGCCGCGCTCACCGCTCGCCACCATATGCACCAGCATGGGCGGAAAGACTTCTGTCGAGCGCATCGCCCGACTGAGCGATTGCCCCTCTTCCACTTGGCTGCGGACTTTAATGGCGGCCTGGCGGAACACTTCATTGCCGACAGAGCCTTTGGCGGCGATCAGTGCATCCGGGACGGTCGCGCCGCTGCCGGACAGCGTCGCAAACGTGCGAGCGAACTGGGCCGCATTGGCGCTGCGAATGACTTTACCGAGCAGAGGTAGACGCAAGACCGTGCGGTCCCATCCCAATTTGATGGCCGGGGTCTGGAACAGGCCGCGGAGGAGCCAAATGCCTCCTAGAATGGCCGGGATCACAATCAATCCCCATCCGCGCATGAAGTCTGAAACGCCAATCACCGCATTTGTCAGCGGTGGGAGGTCTTGGCCCAGCGTTTCGAACTGCTCGATGACGGCCGGCACGACGAAAATCAGGAGTAAGACGACAACCAGCATAGCGACGCAGGCCAAAACGGCTGGATAGATGAGCGCCGAGAGGAGCTTATTCTTGAGCTTTCGCGATTTTTCGAGGTGGGTCGCCAATCGATCCATGACATCGCCGAGACGCCCTGAGGTTTGGCCCGCAGATACGACGGCGCGATAATAAGGTGGAAACGCTTTTGAGGACTGCGAGAGCGATTCCGAGAAAGAAAAACCTTCCTGGACGCGTCCTCTGACGCCCAGAAGAACGCGTCTTGCGGCGGGCTTCTCGGCTTCTCCGGCAATTGCGCCGAGCGCTTCTTCGACGGTCGCGCCGGATTTGATCAACATCGCTAGCTGGCGCGTGGTCAGGACCAGATCATTGCCGGAGAGCGAGCCCCCTCGCCCGGCTTTGGCGGCTGACTTTTGCTTGGCTTCTTTGACTTCCAACGGAGATAATTGGCGCAGGCGAAGTTCTTTGCGAGCAGAGCGGGCTGAATCTGCCGTAATGACGCCAGACGCGCGCTTCCCGTCCGTGCCAATCGCGACATAGTCATAGACCGCCATGCCTTAATGCTCCTCCTCACGTCGGCAGACGCGAAGCACTTCTTCGACACTGGTTTGGCCAGATTTCACGTAGCGCGCAGCGTTGCGGAACAGCGTATCGAATTGCGAGAGCGCCATGTCCTGAATGGCGTCTTCGGAGCCGTCAGCGCGGATTAAGTCTCTCAGTGCGCTATCGACGGTGATCAGCTCATAAACGCCGAGGCGGCCATCATAACCACTATTGCCACACGCCATGCAGCCTTCCGGACGCCAAAGCTGCGGCGCCTCGTCTGCGCTGAGGCCAAACATTGC
>JBCBDI010000147.1:0-6487 GCA_038529885.1 Pseudomonadota bacterium | reverse complement strand
CATAGTACGGGTCTGGAACGTCAGCGTCGCCTAGAAACAAGTCCAAGCTCGCGGGCGCATTGCTCGGCCGGATTGCGGAGAGGTCAGCCAGGTTGCTGCGGTCCATGGCGAAGATGTGGTCGAAGCGCAGAAAATCGTCTGGTTCAGCCTGGCGCGCGTGCAAGGGGGTGAGGTCGATCCCGCGCATTGCAGCGGCTTCGATCATGCGGGGGTCGGGCGGATTGCCAACATGCCATGCGCCCGTTCCAGCGCTATCTATATACCAGTCGAGACCGCGGTCCGCCGCCATACGGCGCGCGATACCGTCTGCAGCTGGTGAGCGGCAAATATTGCCGAGGCAGACAAAGAGCAGGCGCGGCATAGCGGCGCCCCGCTTTAAGCTGGAACCGCTTCTGGGGCGAGCACGCCGCGTTTGATCAGCTCTTCGCCGATCTGGACCGCGTTGAGCGCGGCGCCTTTGCGCAGATTGTCAGAGACGTTCCAGAAAATCAGGCCATTCTCGACGGTCGGGTCTTTGCGGACGCGGCTGACATAACTCGCCCATTCGCCAACGCAATCAACGGGCGTAATGAACTGATCTTCTTCGATATTGTCGATCAGCTGCACGCCATCCGCATTGCGGAATAGCTCGCGCGCGTCTTCTACGGAGAGTGGATCTTCCAGTTCGACATTGACCGCTTCCGAGTGGCCGACAAAGACCGGCACGCGCACGCAAGTCGCGACAAGCTCGATGCTCTCGTCGACAATTTTCTTGGTCTCCATGCGCATTTTCCACTCCTCTTTGAAGGAGCCGTCTTCCATCGGCACGTCGATTTGCGGGATGACGTTGAAGGCGATCTGCTTGGAGAACACGTCTGGGGTCGGGCTGTCATTGACGAACATGCCCTTGGTCTGCGTCCACAGCTCGTCCATGCCGGCTTTGCCAGCGCCTGAAGCCGACTGATAGGTGGAGACCACGACGCGCTTGATGCCCGCCGCCTGATGCAGCGGCTTCAGCGCCACAACCAATTGAGCGGTTGAGCAGTTCGGATTGGCAATGATGTTCTTTGCGCCATAGCCGAGTACGGCTTCGCCATTCACCTCAGGCACGACCAGGGGCACGTCTGGGTCCATACGCCAGGCGCTTGAATTGTCGATGACAATCGCGCCCGCCTCGGCGATTTTCGGCGCCCATTCTTTAGAGACGCTGCCACCGGCGGACATAAGGACCATGTCGACTTGGCTGAAATCAAACGAGTCCAGGTCCTCGCAGAGCAAGGTTTTGTCGCCAAAAGAGCATTTGCGCCCAACTGACCGGCGAGAGGCCACTGCGTGGACCTTATCTGCCGGGAAGTTGCGCTCGTCCATAATGTTGAACAATTCTCGTCCAACATTACCGGTTGCTCCAACAACTGCCACGCGCAAAGCCATTTGCTCGCCTCCTTAGAAAATTCAGTCCGCCCCTATGTCATGGGATTTGTTGCAGCGCAACTTAACAGACCTGTTGAAAAGAATCAGTTACACACGACCTTAATGGCAAGGAGATGGCCGCCATGCATGAAGACATCATAAATCGCTACATCCAAAGCTATAATGATCGTGACATTGAAGGCATGCTGGATTGCGTGACTGAAGATGTTGTCTTTGAGAATATCTCGAATGCGAGCCAGTCCATGCGCCTTGAGGGGCGCGAGCAAATGGGCGAGGTCGCGCGGCTCTCTGGCAATGCGTTTTCTTATCGCCGCCAGCGCCTGATCAATCTGATCATCGGCGAAGGAAAAGCCTCCGCCGAGATTGAGTTTGAGGGCAAAGCCGCGGTCGATCTGCCGAATGGGGTCAAAGCCGGTGAGACGGTAAAAATTCGCGGCGCTAGCTTCTTTGAGTTTCGCGGGCGATTGCTGAGCCGCATCGCCGACTATTCTTGATCGCCGGCGCGTGGGTCTGCGGGCAAGTCGACCGCGATGGGCAGTCGCTTTAAGTCGGGCGCGACCCAGCGATGACGGGCTTCTGGTGAGAACAGGCGCGGTTTGCTCCAATGCTCGAGCAGCCAAGTCGATTTGCCGTATGGGCTCTTCATAAGCTCTGCGAGCACAAGGTGGAGCGGTGCGTCCGCCGCATAGTGGGCTCGAAACGCGCGCGCGGCGAACAGCGAGGCCAGCGTGATCGTCTCGTGATAGCCTTCGCTGTCTGTATTGGGCACGCCGGTCGCGTCATTATAGGCGCGGATAAGGCCGGGCATGTCGGCGAAAGCGTCGTGCGCGTGATCGTCCAACAGACACAGCCCGACGGCAAAATGGGCGGCATGCGTCCATTCGGGTTTGGGCAAAGTGCGCGCGATAAATCGCTTTGTGAGCGTATGAAGCTCGGCATCGGATGAGTAAATCATTTGAGGTTTCCTTTTTGAGGCGCCGCCGGCGAGCGATCCAAAAAGAAACCCCGCCGCATGTGGCGAGGTTTGGCGGGATGATCAGATGAGACTCTTGGTCAAATTTGATCGATTGGGCATGCACAAACGAGAGCCACGGTATGGAACCGGCTCTGTTGTTGGCAGAAGGCAAACATCGTGTGCATGGCGGCTCGCGTAACAGAGCCTTTGCGCAAAGACAAGTTTTGGCGTTTTCTAGAGCGCCCAAAAAAAATTGCGCCTTGGCCGACTGCGTAAACGACCAAGGCGCATCATCTGGCTGCGTGAGTACTAGGGGACGTTAGTTACGACAACCAAATGAAAGTTAAGAGCTATTCACATGCACAAACGAAGTCTTAGCCCCGCCGTGCAGGATCTATCTAAGTGATGTTATAGAGTTCGTCATTCTCGCTACGTCTCAAAATCATGGTTGCTGCGTCTTTTTGGATCTAATATTTATCCGAGTGTCGCTAAATATGAGACGTGGTGAGAATTTCAGTTGAGCAGAATTCCGATAACTGTCGGAACTATGTTGAAAACTTTACAAAGCATTCCGTCGATTCACGACCCCGAGCCGTCCTGGCACCTCAATGCGATGACAATGGATGCTTGGGTCGACCGCTGGTCGCTCTTCGCCGATATCCATGTTTTGCATCCGAGAAAGCTGCCCGGGCACAATTTTGCGCGCGATTTCACAAGCGAGAATATTGCCGGGGCGCGCATGATGACAGGGTGCCAATTGGTCAGTCACACGAAACGCCACGCGGAACTCACGGGCGGCACTGTTTTAGTGCAGAGGATCCATGCAGGTTTTGCGTCCAATGAGTTCTCTGACGCGAGTTATGTGCATCGCGCGGGGTTCATCTCGATTACGGATGAGCTGAATGAGTATCGCGCGAGCCATCATCGGATGGTCAGTGAGAGCGTTTGGGTGCCGCGCGAGCGGCTTGGCTTGTCAGACCTCTACCCAGTATCGCCCGTCCTGGTGGATGTCGAGTCTCCGCGTGGACGCTTGATCGCGGGAGAGCTGGACCTATTCTTTAAACAGGCGTCGACGCAGGTAACGTTTGATTCCACCAATCTGGAACTCGCTGTGCGGAGCCTTTTGCAAGAGGATCTCTATCCGGCCTCCGATCGAGAAGAGTGGTGGCGCGGACGCAAGAAGCTGATCCGGAAATATATCGAGACGCATCTGGAGAACCCGAAACTTGGGCCCGCGCAGATTTGTAATCTCTTCAACATGTCGCGTGCGACCCTCTATCGGATGTTTGAAGATGATGGCGGCGTGCGTCGGTTCATCCAAGACCGGCGATTGTATTCGGCGATCTGGGATTTGGCGTCCGAAGGCATTCGGCGCGGTCGCCTAAGCCGCGTGGCGGAAAAGTGGGGCTTTTCATCCGATGCTAATTTTAACCGCGCGGCCAAGGGGGTGTTCGGCATGCCGCCTGGCGCATTGTTTCGCGACCGTTGGCAAGTTCGACCCGCCGGCAAGGATCTAGATGAGGATCAATACCCTCTATTTGAGTGGTTTAAAGACCATCGCGGCGTGAAGCATACTGACAAGTCTATCAATGCGAGCTTTCTGGTACGCTAGGTCTCAAAGTTGAAAATAGTTGATTTTTAACAGGTGCTTGCGTTCATCATCTCAGGCGAGACATTCTTTCAGTGATACACTGAGACAAGAAGTTTGCGACGCTCAGACAATGACGAAAGCCTTGCGAATCGCAAAGGATATGCGCTCGTAACCGGGGACAGGTGCGCGGGGATGGTTTCGCGTGCTGGGCGGCTTCCTCCATTTTTGAAAATGGAGTTCTGTGGTGAAACAAAAACTGCTCGCCGCAACTGCGCTAATCGCAATCATTGCTAGCCCAAGCTTTTCAACCGCTGCGGCTGAGGACAACCAACAGGCCACAACCGTGGTCTCAGGGCCCGAAGAGGCGCAGCGATTGCGTGATCTGATGGCGCTTTTGGGTATCCCTTGGAGTGATCCTGCAGATCACGTGCCCGGGCTGGAGACCCTGTCCAGCGCCGACATCGCCTTGCTCGACCAGATGGGGCTTAACCGTTCAACGGCGCTTGGCTTTCGCGCGAGTGCGACCAAGGCAGGCTCGATTGCGCTCGGTGCGCTCTCGGTGGCGAATGAAGAATTTGTGCTCTCTCTCGGGCGAGATGATAATCCGCTAACCGACCTTATAGACGAATCCATTAAGCGCCGGATCGCGCATGTCGCCGCCGGTATTGACGATACGGACGCGGTCAATGTCTTTCAATTACGCGGCGTTGAGCAAAAGGTCGACATCAACACGGAAGACCTCATCGCGGCTAAGCTCAGTCTCGCTGCCCATAGCGGAAAGATATTCGACCTGGAGTTCAGTCTAACCGGTCTGCAGTCGGTGTTTGATTATGTTCAGGTGAATAGTAGCGGCCAGAACGCCATCGCGAAAGGGATGAACGCGATTGCCATCGGCGAAGGCGCGCGTGCGGAGGGCGCTGAGTCCGCTTCGATCGGGACACGCGCGAAATCGCTGTTCAACAACGCATTTGCCTTCGGCGCTGGCGTGCAAACGCGCCGCGACAATCATTTCGCCTTCGGGACCGGCCTCTCAACCTACACAATGCCGGGGCTGACCAGCCCGCGCTCAACGAAAGTGCAGTTAGGACCGCTTGAACTCGTGACCGTTGACCGGAACGGTAATCTCGCGGGCGATGGCGGCTTCACCGTGCGATCTTTGTCAGCAAACATAGCGGAAAATACGCTTTCCATTGGGCAAAACGACGAACAGATCGCCGATCTCCAATTGGACCTAAGGGAATATGCGAGCGCACAGTCAGTGCTGGAGGAGACCGTTCAGTCTCAAAAAGCCGAGATTGATCAGAACCGCCTCGACATTGATGCCGGCACGGCTGATCTCAAATCCTATCGCGCCGATATTGATGAGAATGCGGAGACGATCGACGAGACGCAGCAAGCGCTTGATACCGTGCGCAGCCGCGTCGCTGCAAATGAAAGCGGATTGGTTCAGGTCGAGACGATCCTTGGTGATCATGATGTGAGACTGTCGACAACCGAAACCAAGCTGATCGATACGCGTGACCAACTAGATCAGCACACGCAAGCGATCTCCGACCATGGTTTCTCCATTCAGTCTCTACAATCGCTGAGCAATGACAACCAAACGCGGATCGCGAGAAATGAACAAAGCATCGCGTCGAATGCGGAAACAATCCAAGGCTTGCAGACAGATGTCTCTGCGATGAATGGCCGTTTCGACGCGCTGTCGACGAGCTTGGTTCACGCGCAAGAAAACATTGAGAGAAACACGGCTGGGATCGCGATCGCCAATGCCTTGGCGGGATCAACGTGGCTGCAATCGAATGAACGGGTCGCGTTGTCTGCCAATTGGGGGCATTTTGATGGACAGGACGCTTTTGCCGTTTCTGGAGCTGCGCGTCTCAACAAAAACCTGTCTGCCAATGCGTCCATAGGCGCGATGCCTGATCGGAGCGAATACGGGGCGCGGGCAGGGGTTAGGCTGGGCTGGTAGCGCGCCTTAGAACGAGATCTCTGTGCCTGCGAGTTCTGGGATCTGCAGCAAGATCACAAGGTCTCGCAGCTCCTGGCGCGCGGCGACATGGCTCATCGTGAAGGAAACGTTCGAGCCGCTCTCGGTCAGGTCGAGCAAGGTCAGGCCTGCCGGGAAAAGCTCGCGATAGATCACACGTTCTGACAGGCCAGGTGCGAGGCGAAAGCCGATCCGCTTCGACAGGTTGGAGAGCGCCTCACCGACCTTTTGTTTGTTGCGCGCTTCGAGCGGAGACACGCGGTTGCGCATAACGATCCAATCGATCGGCTGGCGGGACGTGCGCGCTTTATTCTTGCGGCACTGCCAGACCATTTCGGAATAGAAGCTTGGGCGCAGCACTTCCAGTGTCTGCGGATTCACATCGCCGAGAAGGTCGAAATCTACAAAGGAGTCGTTCAGCGGCGTGATCAGCGTATCGGCCAGTGAATGCGCCACCTGGCTCAGCCGGGTGTGTGATCCGGGGCAGTCGATCACGATAAAGTCGCTGTCTTCTTCCAGACTGGCCACGGCGGCTGACAGG
>JBCBDI010000146.1:0-6578 GCA_038529885.1 Pseudomonadota bacterium | reverse complement strand
CCCTGTTCGTAAGCCGCGGTAGAGCGTTCAGTGTCGGTATCGTCGATGCGCAGAATGAATGTCCCGCCTTGGCCCTTGGCGAACAGCCAATTGATCAAAGCGGTGCGGACATTGCCGACATGAAGATTGCCGGTGGGAGACGGCGCGAAACGGACAACAGGTTTGGTCATGGCCATGCCTTAGTGAATTCGAAGCGCTCCTTCCACACGAAAACGCCTCAAATGCCAAGCCATTGCCGCCACATTTGACAGAGAAGCTGGAGTCCCTTCACATCCTGTCTCTGCGTTTCAGGGAGGACAATATGATCCGTTTCGCCACCAGTGCCGCACTCTCCGGCATGCTCATCGCCGCCTGCACCCCCGGATCGGACGCGCCCGCCGAACCCGCCGTGACCGAAACGGAGACGGTCATCGAGGTCCCGCCGCTGGTGGAAGACACGCCGGAGACGGCAGAGGTCACGCCGAACGCCGCCGTGCCAAGCGACACGCCCGAGATTGAAACCATTGGATATCCAGAAGGCTGGGAGATGCAGCCCTATTGGTCCGGCGAATATCCGAACGGCTTCTCCGTCACTAGCGAAGGGGTGACGGTCATGGGGCACGAGACGATCACATTCGAAGAATATCCGCCCATCTATTGCGGTCTGCCGCATAAGGCGACCTACAGCCCCTGGAACGCTGAGCGCATTGAGTCTGATGATCTGACCTTTGTCTCTATGGTCTATCCGACCACATTCACGATCACTGAAGATGTCGAGGTTGAGGTCTTTCTCGGCAAAGACGTCGAAATGCTGCCGCTCAAAGCCGGGGATCAACTCATCTATAAGTCCTATCTCGCCGAAGGCTTCTTCATGGCGGAGAAAGATGGCCAGCTCTATGAAATGAATGAAGCCGAGCTGCCAGCCAGCACCGAATTCGAACAAGGCCCAGAAGATCAAGAATGGGTCCAGGTGACCTGTGATGATGCGGATCAGACCCGCGCCTGGGTGCTCTATCAAGATGCGATCGGCGCCAATGGCGTTGAGCCTTATGAATATACCGGTTTCGCAGAAGCGGCGGATCTGCCCTAAGCGACGCTGCGCAAATCATTTCCTTGTCGGCGGGAATGGTCTATCTCGATCTTAAATGAGGGATTGAGGAGGCCGCCCGATGAGCGAAGCAGTAGACACCCCAAAAGCCGGTTGGCGGATGAAAGTCGCGATCTTCGCGCTGTGCGCCGCGATCTTTACTGTGCTTTGGTTCGCGATTGCCGCGCTCGGCACAAAATGGGGCTGGTGGCCTTGGCAAGTCGGGCTCGGACAAATGACGATTGGGACCGGCCCGATGATCGCGGTCATCGCGGTTATCATTTCCATCGTTGCCCAAGTCGTCGCGCTGATCAAAGCACCGCGGACGCAGCCTTTCATTCTGGCGCTGGCCGCCACACTCATTTCGGCTTTCTGCTTGTTGCGCTTAGTCGGCATGGGCCAGCAAGCGGGCGCTTTGCCGCCTTTGCACGACATTCAAACGGATTGGTCTGATCCGGTCCGCTACAGCGCTGCGATCATGGATGCTCGCGAGGCTCAAGGCGAAACCAACCCAGTGCTCGATGCTCCCGTGGTGCCGGATTATGCCGAAGGCAATTGGCCTGGAACGCCGGGTCGTCTCGTCTCCGAACTGCAAGAAGAAGCCGAAGCCAAAGAGGGCGGTAAAGGCACCGTCTATCCAAAGATGGAGCCGGTCTATTTCGACCAGTCACCCGCCGAAGTGGCCGCTGCTGTCGAAGGCATAATGAGCAAGCGCGGCTGGGACATCGTCACGCCAGCTTCTGAATCCGGCGACGAGATCCAAGTCGAAGCCACTGCGACCTCTGGTTGGTTTGGCTTTAAAGACGATGTTGCCGTTCGCGTTCGCGCAGAGAATGGCGTCAGCCGCGTCGATATCCGCTCCACCAGCCGGGTCGGTCTGTCAGACCTCGGCGCGAACTCGTCTCGTGTTTACGGATTAATGGTCGAGCTTGAAGACCGCGCCGACGGACGCCGCGCTCCTTAAGCGTCGACTTTCGTCAGTCGGAACTCGCTTTGGATGACGGGGGTCGCATCGCTCGCGACGACGCGGCCTTCGTCGATCAGTTTGAACATGTGCCCAAGCAGGCTCAGGCAAGCAGCAGGGAAGAGACGCTCTTCCAGGCCGACATACATAGCTTTGACCATTTCCGGGATCGACGTTTCACCCGCTTTCATATGGGCAATGACGCCATCTTCACGGTCTTGACGATGTTGGCGATAGGCCTGGATGAATTCCTTCACAAAACCCTTGCCTTCAATCGGTGAACCATGCGTCGGCCACAGTACGTCGAAATCGCGCTCTTCGATCTTGTCGAGGCTTTTGAAATAGTCGCTCATATTGCCATCTGGCGGCGCGACGATGGTTGTTGACCAGCCCATGATATGGTCGCCGGTCAGGCACGCATTTTCTTCCTTAAGCGCGAAGCAAAGATGATTGGTCGTGTGGCCGGGGGTTTCGATGGTCTCTAGCGTCCAGCCGGGGCCTTCAAACAGATCCCCATCTTGCGTGCACTCATCCGGGGTGAAAGACGGGTCATCTTCACTGCCAAGCTCGCCTTTGGCCGTCGGTTCACCGCAGCCCTTGGCATAGACTTTACAGCCCGCCCAGTCCGCGAGCGGCTTTGCCAGCGGCGAGTGATCGGAATGGCCGTGCGAAACGAGCACGTATTTTACCGTCTCGCCTTCCAGCGCGGCTTTCAGAGCTTCGAAATGCTCCTCGTCATGCGGACCGGGATCGATCACGGCGACTTCGCCCTGGCCGATAATATAAACGCCCGTGCCCACAAAAGTGAACGGACCAGGATTATTGGCAACGACCCGCCGGATCAGCGGCGAGACCTGCTCGACCTTGCCATACTCGAACTCAATTTCACGCACAAAAGGAATAGCCATGGGAGATTTGCTGCTTTGATTCTTCTTATCTTGTCGTGGGCGAGACGCCCAAATTCCACAAGTCCGGCAAATTACTTACGTTTCGGCGCAAACGCAGCGACGAAGGCTTTTGCCATCCGCCGCGTGGATTTCAGCTTGTCTCCAAGCTTAAGCGCGACGGGCGGGCCCATATCGGTTTTGTTCGCGTCGACAATGTAAATTTTGCCTGACGCATTATCGCGTAGCACGTCGACACCGCCCCATTCCAGCCCGATCTCATCAGCAAATCGTGATATCACGGCAATTTCATCATCCGTGTAGCAATTCTTCGGCGTGTCGAGCAGCACTTCAGCATTCTCGTTTAAGAAGCGACGTCCGATCGCGCGGCGCTTGCGGAACACGATGGCTGGTTCGCCGCCACAGATGCAGCAGCGCAGATCTTCAATCAGCCCGCCTTCGATCTCATTATCGACCAGAACTTGATAGGTTTTATCTTCAATCGGCTCGATCGGGCCTTCCAGAATGCGGCCATCATGACAGGCATTCTTCTCAGACTTCTCGACCATGGTGCCGGTATAGGTTCGCGGATCGACCAAGAGATTGTAGCCCGCAGCGCGCTCAAACGCCTCTGCCACGTTTGACTTTGAAATATCGTGACAGCCAAAGTTTACGAGCTTGGCGCCCGGCTTAGTCTTTGGCGGTTCGTGCAGCGCTGTGGTCGTATCGTCAAATTGGAAAACGATGTCGGCTTCGCCTGGGTCAGAGATGAGCTTCGCGCCGGAGGCATGCATAACCGGCCAGATAAAGTACCAGGGCCGCGGTTTTTCAGGGTAAAAAGCGATGGTTGGACGCTTATGGCCGGTGATCCGTCGCCAAGACCGCCAGGACTGCGCCAGCGTATAAAAAGTCAGCCAAGTGAAAACATCATTGGCCAGTTCACGCGTCACCGGCACACGGTGGCCGGTCTTTTTGACCAGCCAAGCGCCATCTTCATATTTAAAGTCTGCCAACCAGTTTCGTGACATACTTTACTCCTTAGCCTTCGCAGCGGCTTTTGCGGTGGATCGCATGCTTAATAGAAGCTAGCAAGCTCTTTCGAACACTGTAAGTGAATAAATGCTCACAATCTAATTGCGGCAGCCCTAGAGCAGCGCGCGAAGCGCGGAAAGGTCATAGCCCGCACCTGCAGCCGCATCGACGATTTCATCGCCCATACCCTGCCCTGCATGCGTGAGCGCCCAAGCCGTGATCGACCGGGTCCCGGTTCGGCAATAAGCGAGCGCAGGGGCCGGTGCTTCGGCCACAGCCGCGCCAAACCGCTCTAAAATGTCCGGCGTCGGTGCGCCAGAGAATGGAATCGCGACAAAGGTCAGGCCCAAGGCTTCGGCTTGCGTGCGAATAGCGCCCATGCGCGGCTGATCTATGCCGCCTTCGCCGTCGGGACGGTTCGCGATCAGGGTCTTATACCCTGCATCCGCGATCGCCTGAACATCTCCCTCATCGATTTGAGGGGCGACAGCAAAACCATCGGTGACTTTGCGAAGATCAAGCATGCAGGGGCTCCGGTGTAGATGAACGTTGACTTTGTGTCATTCGGCGTGAACGTAAGAAGTGTTGGTGGGGCTGCCAAGTCCCACGCTTTGAATAACCACACAAGTCTCTGGGAGCGTTTGACCGGTGCCTTCCTTGCAGCGTATCGCAGCGCGGATCCCTTGGGCCTATACGGGTCGACGGCTTCTGATTGCGATCCCGACACTACTTGTCATTATTACAGTCGCCTTCTTCATGATGCGCATGGCGCCCGGCGGGCCGTTTGATGGCGAGCGCAAACTCAACGCGGCAACCGAGGCGGCTTTGAACGCCAAATTCGGCCTCGATAAGCCGCTCTGGCAGCAATATACCGACTATCTTTGGGGCGTCCTGCAGCTCGATTTCGGGCCAAGCATGAAGACGCTCGGCAAGAGTGTGAATGACCTCATTGCTGATGGATTGCCGATCAGCCTGGCGATCGGATTTCTCTCGATCACGCTCGCTATCATTGTTGGCACCGCGATGGGGATCTTTGCAGGACTGCGCCAAAACACCGCTGGCGACTATTCGGTTATGGGCTTTGCCATGGCCGGGATTTCGATCCCGACCTTTGTCACCGGTCCAATCCTGATCCTCATATTCGCGCTGACCTTTGGGGTGTTCGCTGTCGGAGGACTTGGCACCTATCCCAATATTGGCATGAGCTTCCACAATATGACCCTGCCCGTGATCACGCTCGCATTGCCGCAGATTGCGATCATCTCTCGCCTGATGCGCGCCAGTGTCATTGAGACGATGCGCGCCGGGCACATTCGCACCGCCCGCGCCAAAGGCCTCAGCGAACGCGATGTCGTGCTGAAACATGCCCTGCCCTCGGCGATCTTGCCGCTGGTTTCGTATGTCGGCCCGGCCATGGCGCGCGTGATGACCGGATCGCTGGTGATTGAGCGGATCTTCGGCCTGCCCGGCATGGGCTCTTACTTTGTCGATGGCGCGATCAATCGCGACTATACGCTCGTGATGGGGGCGCTGATCATCTATGCGACCCTGATCGTTCTGTTCAATTTGCTCGCAGACATCCTCTATGCGCTGCTCGATCCAAAGGTGAAGTATGACTGATCCGATGGACCTGACCGGCCGCAAAGAAGCGGTCGAGACCGCAATCCAAGGCGGGCGTTCGCTTTGGGACGACGCCAAGGCGCGCCTGTTCCGCAACAAAGCCGCTGTGGTCTCGATGTGGGTGCTCGGCTTTATGGTTTTGGTCGCTGCTATCGGGCCGCTTTTGTGGGTGCATGACTATCGGACCATCTCGCCGAATGTAGAGCTCGCCCCAACCTTTGAGAACATGCACCTGCTGGGCACAGACACTCAGGGCCGGGACAGTCTTGCGCGCTTGATGATTGGCCTTCGGATCTCGCTCGCGGTCGGCATGGTGGCAACGATTGTCTCGCTGATCATCGGCGTCACCTGGGGCGCGGTGGCCGGTTTTGTCGGTGGCCGGGTCGACAATATCATGATGCGCTTTGTCGACGTGCTCTACGCGATGCCCTTCATCTTCTTCGTGATCCTTTTGCTCACCGTATTCGGGCGCAACATTATCCTCATCTTCGCTGCCATCGGCGCGGTGGAGTGGCTGACCATGAGCCGGATCGTGCGCGGGCAAACTTTGGCGATCAAGAATATGGAATTTATCGAGGCCGCCCGCGCCACAGGCGTGCCTTTCTTTACCACGATCCGCCGTCACATCTTGCCCAATGTGGTTGGCCCGGTCGCGGTCTATGTGACGCTGACCATCCCAGTGGTGATCCTGGCGGAGAGTTTTCTCTCCTTCCTCGGGCTCGGCGTGAACGAGCCGCTGACCTCGCTTGGCGTGCTCATTTCAGACGGGGCCAAAGAGATGCAGGACAAACCCTGGATGCTCCTCGCCCCCGCGCTGACCATGATGGTCACGTTGCTTTGTCTGAACTTTATTGGCGACGGCCTACGCGACGCGCTCGACCCGAAAGACCGCTAAGTCGCGATCTCCCATTCGCTGAGCGCGGCGTCCATGACGCCAACCGCTTCGCGTACATCGGAGTCTTCAATCACCAGAGGCGGTGCGAGACGCAGCACATTATTGCCCGCGACCCCG
>JBCBDI010000145.1:0-6685 GCA_038529885.1 Pseudomonadota bacterium | reverse complement strand
TTCAGATGAATGGCGCTGCAGCCTCCTTTGCTGCCAGCGGTGCCATGGTCAAACCCAAGCCAGGACGTGACCAGAGACCCCCAATCACCGCCTTGCGCGAGATAGGTCTCATAGCCGAGCACGTCTTGCATCAGCGTGTTCCAAAGCTTGGCGGTTGTTCTTTGTCCGATCGGGGTCGCGGGTTTGCCGGAGAAGCCATAGCCCGGCAGCGACGGAATGATCAGATCGAACGCATCTTCGGCTTTACCGCCATGTTGGCTCGGATAAGCGAGTGGGGCGATCGTTTCGTAGAATTCAAATACGGAGCCCGGCCAGCCATGCGTGATCAGCAAGGGGCGTATGCCACCCGCTTCGCCGACCACGTGATAGAAATGGATGCGCTGTCCTTCAATTTCGGTGGTGAATTGAGGGTATTGGTTCAGCTTGGCCTCGGCAGCGCGCCAATCAAACTCGCTCAGCCAATAGGTTTGGAGGTCTTTCAAGGCTGGCGTCGACATGCCGAGCTGCCAATCCGGCAAGCCTTCCGGAGCAGCGAACCAGCGATAGGCTTCGACACGGCTCCGGATCTCATCAAGCTTGGCTTGAGGGACATTCACTTCAAATGGTTGAACTACGCTCACAATCACCCTCCTCAGATGATTGAGAGAGTGCCGTGTGCTCGTTTTTGGTCAAGTTGCAACGCGGCGTGAACTTAAGACTTAAGTGCCCGCCGTATTCATGGCCGTGCCAACATCATCCGAGACACCGTTCCATTTGTCTGCAGTGCCGCCGCCTGTGGCAGACAGAGCGCCGATCAGCGCGAGGGCCATTAGTCCCATAAGCAGAGCGTATTCGACCGCCGAAGCGCCCGACTCACAATGGGCGAACTTTCGCATAAGCGCTTCGCAATTGGCCATAGATCCTCACATATTCCCCCGAGCAACCAACGCGTCGAACAAAGGAACATCTGCGGCAGGCGCTGGATATGTGTGCAAATCACACGGCGCGACCCAAGCTAGGTTTTGTCCCTCAGTCGGGCGCGGAGTCCCGATCCAGTGTCTCACGGCATATAAGGGCATAAAAAGATGAAAGGATTCGTAAGCGTGGCTCGCAAATGTGATGGGTTTTAAGTCAGAATGACTAACCGTGATGGCGAGTTCTTCCTCAAGCTCGCGGACCAAAGCGGCCTCGGGTGTCTCTCCGGGTTCGATTTTGCCACCTGGGAATTCCCATAGGCCTTCCATGGATTTTCCCGGTGGACGCTGGGCCAGAAGCACGTCCCCATCTTCATTAAACAAAGCCGCAGCGGAGACATAGACAACCTTCACGTGCGATAGGCTCCGTTAATATCAACATAGCCATGCGTAAGATCGCAGGTATAGACCGTGGCGTCGCCATCGCCAGTGCCGACCCGGATCCGGATGTTAATTTCCGGTTTGCTGACAGCTGCCGTGGCCTTTGCCTCATCATAGTCTTCCGTGCGCCCGCCCTGTTCAGCCACTTGCACATCGTCAAACCAGATTGAGAGCTGGTCGAGATCAATCGGCTTTCCAGATTTTCCGACCGCCATGACGACGCGGCCCCAATTGGCATCATTGGCGGCCAAGGCCGTTTTTAAGAGCGGGCTATTGGCGACATCGCTCGCAATCGCCTTCGCGATTGTGTTTGTCTCAGCCCCGACAACGTCAATCGTCACAAATTTGGTCGCGCCTTCACCGTCTTTGACGATCAAAAGAGCAAGCTCCAGGCAGATTTGGTTCAACGCTTCGGCAAAGGCGGGGAATCTTGGATCGTCGACGTTGTCGATAGACGCGGCACCGGATGCGCCGGTCGCGAACACCATGAGCGTGTCGGAGGTTGAAGTGTCACTATCAACGGTGATCGCGTTAAAGCTTGTGTCGCACGCCGCCCGCAGCGCTTGATCGAGCACCTTTGGGGCAATGGCGATATCCGTGAACACATAGGCCAACATGGTCGCCATGTTCGGAGCGATCATGCCGGAGCCTTTAGAAATGCCCGCAAAGGCAATGTCTTGGTCACCAATCTGGCGCGTGAACCCGGCCCCCTTGGCGAATGTGTCGGTGGTCATGAAGGCTTTGGCGCAGGCTTCCCAATCGGGCGCGGCGAGGGTTTCCGCCAGCTCTGGCACAATGCTGCCGACATAGTTTGGATCGGAGAGGGGCTCGCCAATCACGCCGGTCGCCGCGAGGAAGCAGGCCGCCTTGTCACAGTCGAGGCTTTGCGTCATCGCCGCCAAGGTTGCCTCATTTTTCAGGACGCCTTTTCCGCCCGTGAAGGCATTCGAATTCCCCGAATTGGCAACCAAGGCAGACGCCTTGCCGGCGCCCGTGCTGAGGGCTTCGCGGCACCATCGGACGTCCGCTGACGCAGTGCTGGAGCGCGTGAAAACGCCTGCGCACACCGTGCCCGGGTCGAAGGCAAACAAAAAGACATCATCGCGCTCAAGGCCCCGTCCGGCATAGAAACCACGGGAACCAGTTGCGGCGCGTACGCCCCGTACGGTCGGGATCGCCGGAAAACTTGCCGGCGCAAAAGGGGAAGGTTTTAAATCCATTTTACTCTGTATCGGTGGTGTCGGCTTCGGGCGCGGTTTGGTCCAAAAGATCTATCGGTTCGGTCTTCTGGATATCGGCTGCAACTCTTAGCTCTCGCAAAATATCGCTGATCTGCGTGAAGGTCAGAAACGTGATGATTTCCGGTCGCATCTCCGCTTTGGTTTTCGGCGGACTGGTGCGGCGTTCATCGACTTTGATCAGGGTCCAACCGTCTGCTGTTTGAAAGACCGGGGAAATGGACCCGGTTTCGGTGTCCCCAATGATGGCTGGCAAAGGATCATCGAGCTCATTCGGGCTCAGCCAGCCAAGATCTCCGCCCTCCAGCCGAGTGCGTGCATCGGTTGAATATTGCAAAGCGGCTTCGGTGAAACTCATGCCGCCTTCTAGGGAGGCAGCGATTCGATCGGCTTCGTCTTCTGTCTCGACAAGGATCAACCGCACGCGCACTTCATCATCAAGCTGCTGCAGTTTGACCTGCTCGTCATACATCCGGTCGATTGCGGCCTCGGTCACTTCATTAGCGACCAAGCTTTCGACCAAGATATTGCCAAGCAGACGCTCGCGGCCGGAGGCGAGGCGCCGCTGCGCATCTGGCTCTAAGTCCAGCCCCCGGTTGACCGCTTCTTGCGCCAAAAGGCGTTGATCAATAAGCTGCTCGAGAATTTGGTGATATTCTGGATGCGTCGTTCCGAAATCGGTTCCTGGTTCGATTTGCCCTTGCGCGACGGCTTCCAGTTCAATGTCTTCAAAATAAATCGGATCCCCGTTCACAATCGCGGCAACAGACCCTTCAATTTCGGCCGCTGCTGGGCGGGCGTCCGGCTCGGAGCTGCAGGCGCTAATGGCGCTTACGAGCGCAGCGCCCAAAAATGCAGATCCAATCAAGCGAGTTTTCAGATGCATATGGAGTAATCCTTTGCGGCATTCGGCTAATTGACACGGGTCTGCGGCGTTCTTAAGTCCGCTTGAAGTCTTGGTCGAGAGACTTGTTCAGGCTACGAAGTGTCACTTGTCCACACCCTAGAAAGATTTTCGTGATTTTAGGGTCAAATTGAAACAGTTTGGTACCCCCGCCCATGATGTCCTTTGCGCAGAAGATTTTCGGCTCAGTCAATGACCGCAAGCTCAAGCCATTGCGCCGGCGTGTTCAGAAGATCAACACGCTAGAACCCATGATCGAAGCGCTGTCTGATCAAGCGCTACGTGCAAAAACCGATGAGTTTCGAAAGCGCCTCGCGGATGGCGCTAGTCTGGATGACATTCTCGACGAAGCGTTCGCAGTTGTGCGTGAGGGCGCCAAGCGCGCGCTCGGCATGCGCCACTTTGATGTGCAGCTGCTCGGCGGCATGGTTCTTCATAATGGCGCGATCGCCGAGATGCGGACAGGTGAGGGCAAAACCCTTGTGGCGACGCTACCGGTCTATCTCAACGCGTTGAGAGGCGAAGGCGTTCACGTTGTGACTGTGAACGATTATCTCGCTGCCCGTGACGCAGAATGGATGGGCAAGCTTTACGGTTTTCTCGGCCTCAGCACCGGCGTGATCCGCGGCGAAATTCCAGGCGGCGGCCGGATGGACGACCAAGATCGCCGTGCGGCCTATGCTTGCGATATCACGTACGGCACGAACAATGAGTTCGGCTTCGACTATTTGCGCGACAATATGAAATACTCGCTGGATCAGATGGTTCAGCGCGGCCACGCTTATGCGATTGTGGACGAGGTCGACTCAATCCTGATCGACGAGGCGCGGACGCCTTTGATTATTTCTGGTCCGACCGATGACCGCTCTGAGCTGTATCGCACCATCGATAAGCTGATCCCGAGCCTCAATGAGGAAGATGTCGATCTCGATGAGAAGATGCGCTCTGTCGTCTTCACCGAGGAAGGCCTCGAGAATATGGAAGACCTTCTGACCAAAGAAGGCATCCTTGAAGGCTCGCTTTGGGACCCGGCCAATGTCTCGATTGTTCACCATTCAAACCAGGCCTTGAAAGCCCACAAACTCTTCCACCGGGACAAAGACTATATCGTCAAAGATGAGCAGGTGATGCTGATCGACGAGTTTACCGGCCGGATGATGGAAGGCCGCCGTCTGTCTGAAGGGCTGCACCAAGCCATCGAAGCCAAAGAGAATGTCGACATCAAGCCAGAGAACCAAACCCTGGCCTCGATCACCTTCCAGAACTATTTCCGTCTTTACGAAAAACTCGCTGGCATGACCGGCACCGCGATGACCGAAGCGTCTGAATTTGGCGACATTTACAGCCTCAGCACGTTCGAACTGCCGACCAATAAGCCGATCCAACGGATCGATGATGATGATGTGGTCTACCGAGTCGCCTCAGCCAAATATAAAGAGATTGTCGAAGAAGTTCGCGAAGCGCGCGCCAAAGGTCAGCCAGTTCTGCTTGGTACAGCTTCGATTGAAAAATCAGAGGTCGTCTCAACTTATCTGACCGCGGCCAAGATCCCGCACAAAGTTCTAAACGCGCGTCACCACGCCCAAGAAGCTGAAATCGTTGCCGATGCCGGCGTGCCGGGGGCGATCACCGTTGCCACTAATATGGCGGGCCGCGGCACCGACATTCAGCTAGGTGGAAATCTCGACATGCGCGTGTCGAAAGCCGTGCAAGAACATGTTGAGAAGAATGGCAGCGAACCCTCTGAAGGTGAGCTGCAGCTGATAACCGATCAGATCAAAGCCGAAATCGAAGTCGCCAAACAAAAAGCTCTCGCCGCAGGCGGTCTTTATGTCTTGGGCACCGAGCGGCACGAAAGCCGCCGGATCGACAATCAGCTGCGCGGCCGGACCGGACGCCAAGGCGATCCTGGCAAATCGAAATTCTTTATCTCTGTCGAAGACGATCTGATGCGCGTCTTCGCGGCTGAGCGCCTCAACTCCATTATGAAGGGGCTCGGCATCAAAGAGGATGAGGGCATCACGCACCCTTGGATGAACAAGGCGATCGAGACCTCTCAGAAAAAGATCGAAGAGCGCAATTTCGACATTCGTAAGAACGTCCTGAAATATGACGATGTGATCAATGACCAACGTAAGGTCATCTTCGAGCAGCGCATCGATTTCATGCATGCCGATAGCGTGCTGGAAGAAATCGAGGACATGCGCGAGCAAGTGATTGATGGCATCGTTGCGCACCACATGCCGGAAAAAGCGCATGCGGAGCTTTGGGACACAGATGGCCTCAAAGAGCGCTGCACTGAGCTGCTCGGTCTAGATCTGCCGATTGCCGAATGGGCGGGCGAAGAAGGCGTCGCGAATGTCGAGGTTGGCCAACGCATTCTAGACGCTGCCAAAACAGCTTATGATGAGAAAGCGGCGCTCGCCGCAGAAGGTCAGTTCCGTCAAGTTGAGAAACAAGTCCTGCTTCAGGTCCTTGATGGCCGCTGGCGTCAGCACTTGCAGCAAATCGACCAGCTGCGCTCAGTCATCCATTTGCGGTCTTATGGCCAGCGCGATCCGCTGAACGAGTTTAAAGAAGAAGCGTTCAAGCTGTTCTATGACATGCTCTCAGAAATGCGTCTGGAAGTGACCCGCTGGCTGATGAATGCGCAGGTACAACCGCCGCAACCGCGCCCGGTTCCCGAAGCGCCGCGTCCGACGTTTGAGACCAGTCTTGACCCAGACACAGGTGTCAATCAGCGTCCGGGCACGCCGCAAGAAGTGGCTGAACAAGCGCCGCATTCTATGGTCGCGCAGGCCGAAGAAAGCTGGGCCAACACGCCGCGAAATGCGCCATGCCCGTGTGGATCAGGTAAGAAATACAAGCATTGTCACGGCAAACTGCTGACTGCAGCGCCTGCGCAAAAAGCTTAAGCCTCAGGCAAAGAAAGATCGGGCTGGAACGGGGTCTCAGGCCCCCGGGACAGCTCTGTCGAAACATATTCTCGTAGCGCCAATGTCATCGAGATTGCATCGCCTTCTAAACGCTCTGGGGCGATGAGCGGGCCAAAGGTCATTTTAAACGGGCTGCCCTTTTTGTTTAGCAGCTCGTGGAACAAAGTGATGTCGCGCAGCTCGCCATTCACTTTTGAAAAGAAGTAATAGAGCCAAGAGTTCCGCGCTTCCAGATTGAGCGGTTGCACCGGCGCTTTGTGCTTGCGCGCTAGG
>JBCBDI010000144.1:0-6728 GCA_038529885.1 Pseudomonadota bacterium | reverse complement strand
CGCCGGAAGTCATGGCGCCCGTGCTGCCCTCCGGTCCGTGCAAGAGACCGAGGCCCATGGAGATGACGTCTTTCTCCATTTGCGCCAAAGACGGAAAGGCGAGCGGCCCGAGCCCATTCTCAGACATGAAGGCGGCATAGGCCTCTTTTTGGATCGCTGCGATTTCTTCGCCAGCATTGAAGACATAGACCGCCGTTCGCCCGTCGCGCCATTTCGCGTCTCCAGCGCCGCGCGTCCTCATATCGGCTTCAATCTCAGGCCACGCCCGGCCCTCATCTGGCATCCGCATCATCGTCTCCTCCTCAGTCAATTATGAGTTTGCGATAGCGCAGAGAGAAAAGCGAGAGGGCGCCGCAAATAAATGCGGCGCCCTCCGAAGGTGAATAGGATTGCTGGCTTAGCGGCTGCGTGTCTCTTCGAACGCAGCGATCACCACATCAGAGTTCAAAGACTGAACCGCATTGGCCACCGCCTCACGTTCACAGCGCTCTCTTTGCAGGCGCTCATGCAGAGGGACTGGGCCGCGATCGAGCGTGCAGACCTTGCGGGCAGCGCGTTCAATTTTTTTGACGACGGCGCGGGCATCGGCAGGGTTGCTAATGTCATAGTCTGCGATTGAAAGCTCGAGGGTTTTGACCTGCTCAGTTTCAGCCGCAAAAGCTGGCAGCAGAGCTAGAGATGCGGTTGCGGCGATGGCGGTTGCGAGTGTCTTGGGAAGGGTCATTTTTTGTATCCTGTCATTGTGTTTAGCCGTGGGTCTCTCTTCCCTGAACGCTTCCTTAGCCTATTCCATATCGATAATCAATAACTTTTATTGAAAAACAATATGAACTTTTTGTGACTACACATGTAACACGATTCCTCATATACTCCTCTTCCACTTCTGGCCGGACCCCGCTAATCCGAGCACATGGCGAAATCGCATTTCATCTGCCAAGCTTGCGGCGCTGCCCATTCTAAATGGTCGGGGCGTTGCGACGCCTGCGGCGAATGGAACACATTGGTGGAAGAAGCCATGTCTGGCCCGCCCGGCGGACTGAAAGCGCCAAAGTCGGGATCAAAGCGGTCCAGTAAAGCCGAGTTTTCAGCCCTCAATGGCGATGATGCGCCGCCAGAGCGGATCGTTCTTGGCGTCGATGAACTCGACCGCGTGTTCGGCGGCGGCATCGTTCCTTCTAGTGCGACACTGATTGGCGGCGACCCGGGCATCGGCAAATCAACGCTCCTTTTACAAGTCGCGGCGCGGCTCGCGCGTAACGGTTTGACCTCAGTCTATGTCTCCGGTGAGGAAGCCACCGCGCAAATCCAAGACCGCGCGCGCCGATTGAAAGTCGCCGACAGCCCGGTCCAACTCGCGACCGAGACCGATTTGCGCAAAGTTCTCTCCGCGCTGAAATCTGCAAAGCCGGACTTTGTGGTGATCGATTCGATCCAGACCATGTGGTCCGATAGTCTCGAAACCGCGCCTGGAAGTGTCAGCCAGGTGCGCGCGTGCGGTCAGGAGCTGACGCGCTGGGCCAAAAAGTCGGGCGCCGCGCTCATCTTAGTCGGCCACGTCACCAAAGAAGGTCAGATCGCTGGCCCCCGTGTGGTGGAGCATATGGTCGACACGGTCTTCTATTTTGAAGGCGAGCGCGGGCACCAGTTCCGCATCTTGCGCGCGGTCAAAAATCGCTTCGGCCCAACCGACGAAATTGGCATTTTCGAAATGCATCAATACGGCCTCGCCCCGGCGCAAGAGCCGTCTGCGCTGTTTCTCTCATCAGAGTCGGACGAGACCGGCGGCGCGGCCGTCTTCGCGGCCATGGAAGGCTCGCGCCCTGTGCTTGCGGAAGTGCAGGCTCTGGTCGCGCCAAGCGCCTATGGCACGCCGCGGCGATCGATTGTCGGATGGGACAGCAATCGTTTGGCGATGCTGCTTGCTGTTCTGGAATCGCGTTGCGGGGTCTCTTTGGGTGGCCGCGATGTCTACCTCTCTGTGGCAGGCGGTTATCGCATGACCGAACCGGCGGGCGACTTGGCGGCTGCCGCAGCGCTCCTTACCTCAGCCTCCGCCAATCCTGGCCCGAGCAAAGCCATCTTTTTTGGCGAAGTGGCGCTCTCCGGGGCCATTCGTCCGGTGTCGCGCATGGAGCAAAGACTGAAGGAAGCAGCCCGTCTCGGATTTGAGCAAGCCTTCGTGCCCGATGGCAGTCCAACAGCGATAGAAGGCTTGACGATTAGCCCGATCAAGCGCCTATCTGATTTAGTAGAGTTGATCGCACCGGAAGCTGCCTCATGATGGAAGCCCTTACAGCCTTTGATGCCGTGGCGATTGTGATTGTAATCGTCTCGACATTGATGGCTTTGGCGCGCGGATTCATGCGCGAGCTGGCAACATTGGGGGCCTTTATCGCCGCCATCGCCGCGGCCTTCTTTGCGCGGCGCTATTTCGTCGCTCAATTGGATGCGATGCTGCCGGCCAACGCTCCTGAATGGATGCCTGATGCGATCATTTTCGTGGTCGTTTTCCTGGTCGTCTATGTTGCAGTGGCTTGGTTTGGGGCGAATTTGTCCAAGACCATTCAAGGCGTCGATGGAATCGGTTTGCTTGATCGCGTCGCTGGAGGACTGTTCGGATTTGCGCGTGGCGGCGTCGTACTGGTTTTCTTTGTGTATCTGCTCAACCTTGCCATGGACCGGGATCAGATCCCTGAATTTGTAACGCAAGCAAGGACTTATCCGATTATTGCAGCCGGTGCGAACTATCTCGGAGACCGTGCACCAGAGCTCGCAGAGCGGAGTTCACAGACATCTGATCTTGACGTGGAGACGTCCTCAGAATAATCCGCCCACGTACAGACCGAGAGGGTTAGTCGAATGATCTTTGACCATGATGACGACAAGCCCCGGGAAGAGTGCGGCGTCGTCGGGGTGTATGGCCTCGAACAAGCCTCCCTGCTTGTTGCGCTCGGATTGCATGCCCTCCAACATCGCGGACAAGAAGCTTGCGGCATCACCACCTTTGATGGCGAGAAGTTTCATGGCGAGCGCCATATGGGACTGGTCGGCGAGAATTTTGGCGGCGATGTCTCAGAACGCCTGCCGGGCAAAGCTGGAATTGGGCACAATCGATACTCAACGCAAGGCAAGCCTGCGGTCCGCAATATTCAACCCATTTATGCCGACCTTGAAACCGGCGGCTTCGCCATCGCGCATAATGGCAATCTGACCAATGCGCGAGCCTTGCGAAAGAAGCTCGTCCGAAAGGGGTCGATTTTCCAGTCGACCATGGACACCGAGGTGATCCTTCATCTCCTCGCCCGCTCCGACCAAGACACTGTCGCCGATCGATTCCTTGATGCCGTCCGCCAAATTGAAGGCGGATTTTCTTTTGTTGGGATGACCAACAAGAAACTGATCGGCGCCCGCGACCCGTCTGGGCTGCGCCCGCTCGTGCTCGGACAAATGGGCTCGGGCTATGTGCTCGCATCCGAGACCTGCGCTCTGGACCTCATGGGCGCAGAATTTGTTCGCGAGATCGACCCAGGCGAAGTGGTCATCATCAACAAGGACGGCGTGCGGTCTTATAATCCGTTCCCGTCTCGCCCGGTTCGCCCGTGCCTCTTCGAATATGTCTATTTCTCGCGCCCGGACAGCATCGTGCATGGTCGTTCGGTCTATGAAGTGCGGCGCAAGATGGGACACCAGCTTGCGCAAGAGCATCCGGCAGAGATTGATGTCGTTGTCCCGGTTCCCGATTCAGGCGTCCCCGCCGCGATTGGCTTTTCAGAGCATTCCGGCGTGCCATTCCAGCTTGGCATCATTCGCAGCCACTATGTTGGCCGGACGTTTATTCAGCCAACCCAGTCCGGCCGCCAAAAAGCGGTCTCGCGAAAGCACTCGCCGAACAAAGCCGTACTTGAAGGTAAGCGCGTGCTGCTCGTGGATGACTCGATTGTACGCGGCAACACCTCGCGCAAAATCGTTCAAATGGTGCGCGAAGCGGGCGCAAAGGAAATCCATTTCCGGTCCGCCAGCCCACCAATTACCCACCAAGACTTTTACGGCATCGACATGGCCGATCGCTCAGAACTCTTGGCCGCCAATCACACGCTCGAAGAGATGCGTGAGTTCTTGAAAGTCGAAAGCCTCGGCTTCCTGTCTGTGCCTGGGCTCTATCGCGCGATTGGGGTCGATTATGATCCTGAAACGCCAGCCTTTGCAGATCATTGCTTTACCGGCGACTATCCAACCCGCCTGGTCGACCATGATCAAAACGAAAGCAGCAAAGAACGGCAGCTTTCCCTGCTAGACTAGATGCCTTTCCGGCATTAGGCCCGCGCCCATGGATAAACGTATCACGCTCGTTACAGGTGCCTCGCAAGGAATTGGGCGCGCCGCATGTTTGGCGCTCACCCAGGCCGGACATCATGTCATTGCGCTCGCGCGATCTAAGAAAGCCCTCGAAACGCTAGACGATGAGGTCCGCGGCGCTGGCGGGTCTATGTCGCTCATTCCCTTTGACCTGAAAGACGCCGCAGCCTTTGAGCCGCTTGGCCAAGCCGTGGCTGAGAAGTTCGGGCGCATTGATGGGCTTCTCGCAAATGCGGGTCTGCTCGGCACGATCGGGCCGCTCCAGGCCGGCGGCGAACGCCAATTCAATGACGTCATCGATGTAAACCTAACCGCCAATTGGCGCCTGATCCGCGTCATGGACCCGCTGCTGCGCCGGTCTGAAAGCCCGCGCGCCCTATTCGTAACCTCTGGTGTGGTCCCCCGCCCGCGCGCGTTCTGGGGACCGTATCAAGCCTCAAAGATGGGTTTGGAGGGCTTGGTCTATGCCTGGGCCGATGAGAATGATCAGACGAGCCTGAGAGTGAACCTGTTTGACCCCGGTGCCACCCGCACGCAAATGCGCTCTGACGCAATGCCGGGCGAAGACCCGATGACCCTCCCCGCGCCGGAGGCGGTGGCCGCTCATATGGTGCCGCTCTTGGAAGCGTCCGAGACACGAAACAATGTCCGCATCGTCGCGCGCGACTTGCTCGACTGACGCCCTCAAGCCTAGGACGGATCGCGCGCTAGGACCCAGCGCTGCGCATCATCTTTCTTGTAAGCGATCACCCGGTCGCGTCCGGCGCGCTTGGCTTGATAAAGCGCATTATCGGCATTGCGCATCAGATCGTCGATCGAGCTGTGATTGGACGGATAGGTCGAGACACCCGCTGAGAAGGTCACACACGGGAGAATTTGCCCCTGATAGACGATCTCGACCCGCTTCACAGCGGAGTGGAGCTTATGAGCAAGCTCCATCGCGGAGGCTTCATCGAGATCCGGGCAGATCACAGCAAGCTCTTCGCCGCCAACCCGGCACACAATCCCAGCCGAGCCTGCGGTCTCAACCAGTTCCGCTGTGACCCGTCGCAGCACAAGGTCACCTGCATCATGTCCGTGATGGTCGTTGAAGCGCTTAAAGTGGTCGATATCGATGGAAATGAGGGCGAAGCCGAGCTCATTGCTATCAGCCCGGGCTTTCTCGCGGCGCAGCGTATCGAGAAAATACCTGCGGTTCCAAAGACCGGTGAGCGGGTCTCTCACGGAGCGGTCCTGAAGCTCTTGGCGCAGGCGCACATTGGCGATGGTGAGACTCACTTGCTCGGCCAGCATCAATGCGAGATCCCAATACCGCGCATGGCCTCGATCTTCGTCACTCTTCTCTGCTTTCGAACGACACCAAAGCATGCCGATCGTTTCGCCATGCGCGAGCAAAGGCAAACAAAAGGAGGAGGTCACATCCTCATCATAATGCCCGCACGGAAACTCAATTTCCGCTTCGCCAAAGTGGTACGCACGTCCACGGCGCAGAGCCCAGCAATCACACGGTTCGATATAGTCCGGCGATGGCAAGTCTCCCCAGGCAATGGCCATGTCCAACACGTCACGGGAATTGGAATAGATGTACAATGCCCCGGAGCTCTCCGGCATCAGTTTGGGCGCGCACTTTTCGACGACATTGTAAAGGTCTTGAAGCGATCGGGCGGTGTACAGCCATTCCGTCGTCTTCGCCAAAATTCGCCGTTCGGCTTGGCGCTCACGCTCGACCCGCCGCGCCTCTTCGCGTTCAGCTTCTAACGCTTTTCGGTCAGAGATATCTCTGGATTGGACGAGGAAGTGCGTCAGCGATCCATCATCATCAAATATCGGGGTCACGACCGATTCGGCCCAGTATTTTGACCGCGATTTTCGATAGTGAACGAGTTCGCACCTTTGCGCGCGTCGTTGCGGGCCCACAAGCGCTAAATCGCGCAAGATTCGTCGATCCGTTTCAGGGCCGGTGGTCAGATCGATCGTCGACTTTCCGAGGCATTCTTCAAATGTGTATTCGGTCAGAGCCGAATAGGCCTCGTTCACCCATTCAATCATCCCACCCGCATCCGTGACGGCGATTGCATCCGTGCTATTTTCCGCAATGAGTTTCGCGTACAGGTTCGACAACTCACGCGGAGATGATTCTGTTTCGGCTTCCGTCGCTTGCGGACGTTTTTTGACGGCCTGGTTCATGGCGTTCCCTCAGGCGCGAATCGTAAAATCAACTACTTAAGAGCGAGTTTACGGGAATTCGTGCTCGTTTGAGAGGAACAGGCTAGTGTTTGCGCCGCGCTTTATCGGCGTACGGGTTCGCGCCTTGTTTGACATGGAGGCGGATCGGAACGCCCGGAAGCTCAAAGGCTTCGCGCAATCCATTG
>JBCBDI010000143.1:0-6776 GCA_038529885.1 Pseudomonadota bacterium | reverse complement strand
TTGTCGAGTCGATGAAGTCAGACCTGTTCTGGCCCTATTTGCGGCTTTGGCTCGAAGTCGCTGCGCTCGCCGCCGGGGGCGATCCGCTTTACAAAGCTTGCGGCGAACGCATTGGCCGCGGCTTTGTCACCTGGGGCGCAGGCCAGCTGGCTGTGCCGGATGAGGCGACGCGAAAGCACCAAGCCGCGCAATTGCTGATCCAGGTGGAAGGCAGCGTTCTGTTGCGCAGCTTAGGCCTCGACGATGTCGTCGATGACGCCTTTTCAGGCGAGTCCTGAGAATTTTCTAAAATCGGCATGCCGTACATTTGCGCCTCACGCTCGATGTCCAATGGGAGGGGTTGGATGACGGCGCGGTGGCCTTGAGGATCTCGCTTTTCCCGGCCCTGTTAACGCTGCGTGTAGGCTTCCCTGGAGGCAGGCCTGTGCTTACATAGACTTCGCGGCTGCATCCCCTTGCGATGCGGCATCAGGACCAAACAGATAATGGGAGGCGCAAGCCATGAAAGAGTATCTTCAATTCTACATTAATGGCGAATGGGTTGATCCGGTTGAGCCGCGCACGCTCGATGTTGAAAATCCTGCCACCGAAGAACCGTTTGCGACCATCTCTTTGGGATCATCAGCCGATGTCGACAAAGCGGTCGCCGCTGCAAAAGCCGCCTTCCCAGAATTCTCGCAGACCAGCGTTGAGTATCGCGCGGATCTGCTCGACAAGATCACCGCTGGCATTCAAGCCCGGATGGGCGAAATGGCCGAAGCGATCTCTGACGAGATGGGCGCGCCGATGTGGCTCGCCAATGCTGCGCAAGTGCCAGCCGGCATGGGCCATGTCGCGACCATGAGCCAAATCTTGCGCAATTATGAGTTTGAAGAGCAGCGCGGCACGACATTGCTCCGCAAAGAACCGATCGGCGTTTGCGGCTTCATCACGCCATGGAATTGGCCGCTGAACCAGATCACCTGTAAAGTCGCTCCAGCGATTGCGGCTGGCTGCACCATGGTGCTGAAGCCGTCTGAAATCTCGCCGCTCAATGCCATGATCTTCACCGAGATCATGCACGAGGCGGGCGTCCCAGCTGGTGTCTACAACCTCGTCAATGGCGATGGCCCAAGCGTTGGTGCTCACCTCTCAAGCCATCCCGACGTCGACATGATGAGCTTCACTGGCTCGACCCGCGCCGGCATCTTGGTTGCGCAAGCGGCGGCTCCGACCGTGAAGCGTGTGGCCCAAGAGCTTGGCGGTAAATCGCCAAACATTGTTCTGCCAAGCGCGGATCTTCAAAAGGCCGTCGGTGGCGGCGTCATGCAAATGATGACCAATTCCGGCCAGTCTTGTAATGCACCGAGCCGGATGTTCATCCCGCGCGGCAGCAATGAAGAAGCCAAAGCCATCGCCAAAGCGGCCGCCGAAGCGGTGAAAGTGCAAATGCCACGCGAAGCCGATAAAGGCGCGATTGGCCCGATCTCGAACGGCAATCAATACGCTAAGGTTCAGGACCTGATCCAAAAAGGCATTGATGAGGGCGCGACCCTCGTGGCTGGAGGCACAGGCCGCCCAGAAGGCCTCAATCGCGGCTATTTCGCTCGCCCAACTGTGTTCGCAGATGTCACCAATGAGATGACGATTGCCCGCGAAGAGATCTTCGGGCCGGTCCTCGTCATGATCCCTTATGACAGCGTCGACGAAGCGGTCGAAATGGCGAATGATACTGAATATGGCCTTGCAGGCTATGTCCAAGGCGAGCCTGCTGAAGCCGCGCAAATTGCCAATCGCATCCGCGCCGGTCAGATCCAGGTCAACGGCCAAGGCCCAGACTTCTCAGCCCCGTTTGGCGGCTATAAGCAGTCCGGCAATGGCCGCGAATGGGGCGAGCACGGCTTTGAGGAATTCCTGGAAGTGAAAGCCGTCCTGGGTGCCGCGGCTTAAGCCTCGAACGCACGCTATTTGAAGAGGGCGGGCCGATGGCTCGCCCTTTTTCTTTGCAGCCCGGTCTGCGCCCCCGCCCTTGCGCGAGGTCGAACTCTCCCCCTACATCATGTCAGGGGATGGTGTGACAGCATAACCCCCAACGGATTGAACAGACGAAGGGGGTTTCGTTCATTATGGACTTTTTAGAACAGATTTTAGAACCGATCGGCATGGCGGATCAGGCGCAGCCAATCCTGGCCGGCGCGACCAATGTGCTGCTGGCACTGATTATTCTCATTGTTGGCTTCTGGGTGGCCGGCCGGGTTGGCGCAATGGTGCGCGGCATCGGCAAGCAGCATGAGAAGCTCGACGACACGCTGTTCAACTTTCTGGGCAGTCTCGCCCGCTACGTGGTCCTCGCCTTTGTGATCATTGCGGTCCTCAACCGCTTTGGCGTTGAGACGACCTCTATTGTCGCGCTGCTCGGTGCGGCGGGTCTGGCGGTTGGCTTGGCCCTACAAGGCGCGATGTCGAACCTTGCCGCAGGCGTGATGTTGATGATTTTCCGGCCCTATAAGGTTGGCGACTTCATCGATGCGGCCGGCCAGTTCGGCAATGTTGAGGAGATTACGCTCTTCACCACCGTGCTGCGGACCTTTGATCACCAGCAGATCATCATCCCGAATGGCAAGATTTGGGGCGAGCAGATCGTCAATCATAGCCACCATGAAGTGCGCGGCGTCGAGCTGACCTTTGGCGTGTCTTACGATACCGACATCGATAAAGCCCGCGACGTGATCAAAAAGGTCTTCGCAGACCATCCGCAGATCTTGGATGATCCGGAACCCGTCGTCGTGGTCTCAACTCTGAATGACAGCTCGGTCGACTTTGCCGTGCGCCCATTTGTAAAAGGGGAGCACTGGTTCGATGTGCGTTTTACTGTGCCAGAATTGGTCAAAAAGGCGCTCGATGAGGCTGGGATTGAAATCCCATTCCCGCATCAGAAAGTCATTTTGTTCAAAGGCGACGAGTAAGCGCGCGCTTCACAAAGAAAACCGGGGACCCAAGCCGAAAGGGTCCCCGGTTGTAGTTGCCAGCGTATGGTTGACCGATTGGCCTCCGCATACGCTCCCCCACAAGGGTTCTATCCCGCATTCTTGATCACATGACTGTGACCTTTGTCACATTATCGCGATTTATCTGGCGTTCAGCTTGCTTATGTTAACGGTCTGTGAATGCTGGCTTCAGGAGGTATTTCACAATCATGTCCCGACTTCATCTCTCGTCCGCCCTCGCTGCCCTTCTTGTTTTAGGGGCCTGCGCCACGGCGACGCCGTATCAAGCGGCCTTTGGCAATCAAAAAGGCTATGTTGACCAGCAAATCGAAACGGATCGCTGGCAGATCAGCTTTGCAGGCAATAGTTTGACCGATCGCCAAACCGTGGAGACCTATTTGCTGTATCGCGCGGCGGAGCTGACCGATCTGGAAGGATTTGACCATTTCCGCGTCATCCGGCGCGAAACCGATGAAGATCGCCGTGTCGTGTCGAGCGGGTTCGCGCATCACACGCCCTTCTATTCCAACTTCTATTGTAATTACCGGTTCTATGGCCGCGCTGGTCGCCTTTACGGCTATCCGCGCAGCTGGCACGCCCGCTATCATGATCCGTTCTGGGGGCCCGCTTGGGACTATCGCGAAGTGGTTCGCTACGAGGCGACCACAGAGATCGTGATGGGCAAAGGCGAAAAGCCAGACGATCCATCATATTTTAACGCTGACGAGGTACTCATGAACCTGGTCGGCCAGATTCAGCGTCCTGACGTTTAGAGTCTGCCGATCGCGTAGAGTGTGTAGAGTACCGAGTAGAGTGGATAAAGCCCGCCAATCTGGCGGGCTTTAACCGTTTTAGGTTTTAGAAATTTGGCTTAGCGCGGGGCCATACGGATGGCGCCGTCAAGACGCACATCTTCGCCATTGAAATAGCCATTCTTGCACATCTCAACCGCCAGTGACGCATACTCGTCCGGATTGCCGAGACGGGCCGGGTTTGGAACCTGAGCGCCGAGGGCTTGCTTCACATTCTCTGGCGCAGCAGCCAGGAGCGGCGTGTTGAAGATGCCGGGCAGGATCGTGTTCACGCGGATGAGTTCCCGCGACAGATCGCGGGCGATGGGAAGCGTCATGCCGACCACACCGCCTTTAGAGGCAGAGTAAGACGCCTGGCCGATTTGACCATCTTCAGCGGCGACAGAGGCTGTATTGACCATAGCGCCGCGCTCACCATCAATTGGGTCGAGCGTCATCATGCCAGCCGCAGATTTGGCAATACAACGGAACGTACCGACCAGGTTGATCTGAATGATCAAGTCGAACTTATCGAGCGGGAAGTGGCTAATCTCGCCGGTTTCTTTATTGCGGCTCGCGGTTTTGATCGCATTGCCGGTGCCCGCACAATTGATCAGGATGCGCTCTTGGCCAATCGCGGCCCGCGCCTTGGCAAAGCCAGCATCGACGCTCTCGTCGGAGGTGACGTTGACGTTGCAGAACACGCCGCCAATCTCGCTCGCCACGGCTTCGCCTTTTTCCTCGTTTAGATCGAACAAAGCGCATTTAACGCCATGGCTCGCGAGCAGTCGGGCGGTTGCGGCGCCGAGGCCTGATGCCCCGCCTGTAACGACGGCTGAAATGTTTGAGTTGAGTTCCACGGGAAGTCCTCCAATATATGTCTTGGAGGCGATTTAGAGGGAAGTACCAAAGCGGCCAATGTCTGACCCCACGGCAATCATCATAGAAAATGGCGAATCTGTTCCGACGCAGCTGCCAATCCCAACGGAAAAGCAGCAGCGCAAGACCAAGCGCAAGCTGATTCCAAAGCTTTTGCGGGTGGCGGGGCGTATCCCGTTCGCCGATGATTTAGCGGCAGCGTACTATTGTGCTGTGGATGCCGAGACTCCGTTGAAGGTGAAACTCGTCCTGTTTGCCGCGCTCGGCTATTTCGTGCTGCCCGTAGACGCCATTCCAGATGTTCTGACAGGGCTCGGCTTTACCGATGATGCAACTGTGCTTGCCACAGCGCTGGGCTTGGTCGGCGCTCACATTCAAGAACCGCACAGGATCGCAGCGCGTCGCCTATTAGGCTTGCCGCATCCTCCAAAAACCGACGACTGAGACGGCTTAGCCGATGGTTTCGTCAAAGCTTGGCGAGACCGGCAGGACTTCTTTGACGCCGGTTCCGTCTTCAACGGTTGGATCGATTTCCATAATCGCCAAAGAACGCTCTGCGGTGCCATCATCGCGGAACCGGAAGAGGCCGTTGACGCCTAAGAAACCGTCCCGATTGATCAGCTCTGCAGTTTCCAGCGCGCCATCTTGCGAGAGTGCAACAACCAGCGCAGCGGCATCATAAGCGACCGCAGCGAGCGAGCTTGGCTCTGTGCCATACATGCGCGCGAAACTTTGCTCGAACTCAGCCACATCGTCAGACGGCGCGGTCGGGAACCATGCCCCGCGCAGGCTCGGCTCACGCCATACTCTCTCATCATTCCACGCGCCCGTTCCGAGCATTTTCACAACCCGCGTATCGACGCCGTGATAGGCCAGCAGTGGCGCAATCCGGCGCAAGCGGTTGCCGCGCTCTGGCACCAGCACCGCGACCCGAGCGCCATTGGCGACTGCGGACTCGACCGTCTTCGCGAAATAGGCGGCTTCAGTGTTCGGATTAGTCGAACTCGAGGGATAGAAGCCGGAGGTCAGCATAAAGCCACCATTCTCAAGCACAGCTTGTTGCATGGCCGCTTCGATCTGAACGCCGAGGCTGCTTTGCGGGCCAAAGAATGCAAACTGATCATAGCCGCGCAGCGCGGCATATTCGATGATCGCGGCGACTTCTTCTTCCGGCGCAATCGACGCAAGCCAAGCGCCATAGCTCGCCACGGAGCGATCATTAGAGAACGCAATCACAGGCTTGCCCTCTTCGGTCTCTGCTGGGCGAATGCCAAAGAAACCGCCAGGTTCGGCCTCAGGGGTCAGCGCCGCTTTCACGGGCTGGACATTGGCCCCGAAGAGCGGGCCGAGCACGACGTCGGCGCCGCGCGCCGCGAGATCTTCAGCCGCTTCGATCGCTTGGCTCTGCGAGCCGCCTGTGTCTTTCGGCAGGATCACAATATTCTCATTGCCATAATCAAACAAAGCGAGCTCAATGCCCGCGAGCATGCCTTCGGCTTGTTGGCGAACACGCGCATTTGGGTGCGTGAAGGGTAGCAAAACCCCGGCGCGAATAATCTCGCGGCCCTCCATATGCGGCGGCGTGTATGGACCGGTTGGTACCTCGGCTTCAACCTCGCCCATGCCTTCTTCGCCGATCTCACCGGTGCCAAGCTCACCCTCGCCGCCGGGGACAGGATCAACCCGCGGGTTTCCGGTCGAAATCGGCCCCACTGGGCCGGGGGCACTGGTGGCACATCCAGCGAGCGCGAGGAAAGCGGCAAAAAACAGGATTGGCAGAGGCCTACGGACGCGCAATGTTGCCGGTGATGTCATCAAAAAGTCCCTCTTCCTCAACTCTTGAAGGCGGCGACGTGAGTCGCGGTTCTGGCGAGCCTAAATCCGCGACTGGCGCGGCGCAACCACTCGATCCAGGTCTTTACATCGTTGCAACCCCAATTGGGAATTTGCGCGACATAACCTTACGCGCCATCGACACGCTGGCGCAGGCGGATGAGGTATTGGCCGAGGACACGCGCGTGGCTAGGCGGCTCTTAGATGCCCATAATATTCGCGCCAAACTCAGCCCCTACCATGACCATAATGGGGCAAAGCGCCGACCTGAAATTTTAGGCAAGATCGAAGACGGCGCGACGATCGC
>JBCBDI010000142.1:0-6812 GCA_038529885.1 Pseudomonadota bacterium | reverse complement strand
TTGGCTATAACGCGCAAGGGTTTGAAGATGAAGACTTTGAAGCGGCGCGTTACACGCAGCAGGGTCCATATATCAAACTACGCGCAAAGTTCGATCAGAACTCGGTCAAGGGCCTGATCAACTCGCTTGGCTTAGGCGCCGACTAATCTCGACTTGACTTCAGAGGGTCAGAAGCGCACCTGACGCGCCATGGCCCAGGTGAAGATTTGCGGATTGAAAGACACAGCGCACATTCGTGCGGCGGCGGAAGCTGGTGCCGATTGGGTAGGGTTTGTCTTATTCCCAAAGAGCCCGCGAAACGTCCTCGGCGAAGGCGAAGAAGAATTGGACGAGGTCATTGGCCTGTCCGAGTTCGCGCAAGAACTGGGTCTATTGTCCGTCATTCTCTTAGTCGACCCGGATGAAGACCTGTTCGAAGACGTGCTGCACGATGTCGAACCGGACGCGATCCAGTTGCATGGCAAAGAGACCCCAGAGCAAGTGCTTCGCTGGTGGCGTGATTGCGCCGGTATCTGCGAGCTTTGGAAAGCCGTCAGTGTCGCCAATGAGGATGATCTTGAAGAGCTGGATCAATGGCGCGTGGATCGTTTGCTGGTCGATGCGGCTGCACCGGAAGACGCTGATAATCCGGGTGGCAATGGTGAGACCATGGACTGGTCGCTCCTCGACGGATTTGAACCGGGCGTGCCGTGGATCCTCGCAGGCGGTCTGACGCCTGAGAATGTTGAGGCGGCGATCACTGCGACAGGTGCGACCGCAGTGGATGTTTCCTCTGGCGTTGAACAAGCGCGGGGGATAAAGGACGAGCATCTGATCCGCGCGTTCATCGATGCGGCGAAATCTGTTTAGAAAGCGAAGCCATGGATTTGCGAAATAGTTGGGACCAATGGCCCGATGAAAATGGCCGTTTTGGCGACTTTGGCGGACGCTATGTTGCTGAAACGCTGATGCCTTTGATCCTGGATCTGGAGCAAGAGTATCGCGCTGCCAAGAAGGATCCGGCCTTTGCTGCGCAGATGGATGACCTTTGGGCTCATTATGTCGGCCGTCCAAGCCCGCTCTATTTCGCTGAGCGCCTGACCGAGCATTTTGGCGCGGCTAAAATCTATCTCAAACGCGACGAGCTCAATCATACCGGCGCGCACAAGATCAATAACTGCCTTGGCCAGGTCCTGCTCGCCATGCGGATGGGCAAGACCCGGATCATTGCCGAAACCGGCGCCGGTCAACACGGCGTCGCGACCGCGACCGTTTGCGCACGGTTCGGACTGAAATGCGTCGTCTTCATGGGCGAGACCGATGTTGAGCGGCAAAAGCCGAACGTGTTCCGGATGAAGCTCCTTGGGGCAGAAATCGTCCCGGTCTCATCGGGCACCGGCACGCTGAAAGACGCGATGAATGAAGCGCTGCGCGATTGGGTGACCAATGTGCACGATACTTTCTATTGCATTGGCACCGCCGCCGGGCCGCACCCGTATCCAGAATTGGTCCGTGATTTCCAAAGCGTCATCGGCAAAGAGGCGCGCGCTCAAATCCTCGAACGCGAAGGCCGCCTGCCGGATGCCGTCATGGCCTGTATTGGCGGCGGATCGAACGCGATTGGGCTGTTCCACCCCTTCATTGAAGATGAAAGCGTCCGCTTAATCGGAGTAGAAGCCTCAGGCCACGGCATTGAGACCGGCCAACATGCGGCGGCCTTGAATGGCGGTGCGCCGGGCATTTTGCACGGAAACAAGACCTACCTCCTGCAAACCGATGATGGCCAGATTATCGATGCGCACTCGATCTCAGCAGGGCTCGACTATCCGGGCATTGGCCCCGAGCATAGTTTCTTACGAGACACTGGGCGCGCCGAATACCTGACCTGCACTGACAATGAAGCGCTTGAGGCCTTCCAGCTTTGCACCCGCCTTGAAGGCATCATTCCCGCCCTGGAGCCAAGCCATGCTTTGGCCCGTGTCGGAGAAGTGGTTGAAGATCTCGGCAAAGACGGCTTGCTCATCCTCAATATGTGTGGGCGCGGCGACAAAGATGTGTTCTCAGTCGCCGAAGCCCTGGGAGTAGAGATGTGAGTGAGTTAACCCTGTATCGCATCACATGTCCTCGCCAACGCGTGGCCCGCGCCATCGCGGATGAAGCGGTTGAAAACCGTGTCGCCGCCTGCGCCAATATTGAAGGGCCGATGGCCTCGACCTATCGCTGGAAAGGCGTCGTCGAACAGGCCTTCGAATTCATCCTTTGGTTAAAGGCACCCTCTGCAAACTTCGCCAAAATCGAAGCGATTGTGAAAGCCCACCACCCTTATGATGTTCCCGCAATTGTGGGGCTTGGCTGTACGCAGGTGAACGCGCCCTATGCGACCTGGGTCGAAGAGAATACGGACACTGCCTAAATGCCGACTTCCCGAATAAATGCGCGCTTCGACAAGGTTAAAGCCGAAGGCCGTGCGGCCTTGGTCACCTACCTCATGGCCGGCGATCCAGACCTTGAAACCTCCTATCAGGCGCTCTGTGCGGTGCGCGACAATGGGGCCGACATCATCGAACTCGGCGCGCCATTTACTGACCCTATGGCGGACGGTCCGGCGATCCAAAAAGCGGCTTTGAGAGCTTTGGCGAACAAGACCAAGCTGACGGATGTTTTGGCGCTGGCCAAAAGGTTCCGGGAAGATGATCCGGATACGCCTCTCATACTCATGGGCTATGCCAATCCGGTGCACACAATTGGCTATGACGCCTTCGCTGCGGCTGCCGCAGAAGCAGGGATTGATGGAACCATTCTGGTTGATCTGCCGCCCGAAGAAGATGCGCCTATTCGCGCGGCTTATGCCAAACACGATCTTTCGGTCATTCGCCTGGCCACGCCCACCACGGACGAGAATCGCATGGCGAAAGTGGCCGAGGGTGCGAGCGGTTTCCTTTATTATGTTGCTGTTGCAGGCGTTACAGGCGCAGGCTCAGCCGATCCAGAAGACATTCGCGACGGCGTGGAAATGGCGCAGCGCGTTTCCGGGCTCCCGGTCTGCGTCGGGTTCGGGATCAAGAATGGCCACCAAGCGGCCGAAATGGCAAAAATCGCAGATGGGGTTGTCGTTGGGTCTGCTTTTGTGGAACAAGCAAGGCTTGCAACTGTGGCCAAAACGCCACAAATTGCTTCTGAGCAGATGGGGCAACTTGCCCTCGAATTAAGTACGGCGCTTAAGGGTGGAGTGCCAGCCTCATAAAGTCCGGGATCGGACATAGGGATCGTAAGGCGATGAACTGGCTGACAAATTTCCGCACACCAGGCCTCAAAGGCCTGCTTTCGGGCAATAAGAAAGACACCCCGGACAATCTCTGGGTGAAGTGTCCTGTCTCGGGTGAACTGGTCTATCGTTCAGACTTAGAAGAGAGCTGGTATGTGACGCCAGCCGGCGCGCATTTGCGGATTTCTCCGCGCCGCCGTTTCCGCCTGTTTTTCGACCATGAGCGCTGGGAACCGATTCCCTTGCCGCCGGTCGCGCAGGATCCGCTGAAGTTTAAAGACGACAAAGCCTATCCGTCTCGGATCAAAGGCGCGAAAACCAAGATTGCCAAGCGCGACAAGGAAGAGGCTCCGGATACAGGCGCTGTTTCTCCGATCGCACAAGACGATTGTATGGCCGCGGCTTTTGGTAAAGTGAACGGCATTCCAACGGTGGTTTTGGTCCAGGACTTTGCCTTTATGGGCGGGTCGCTCGGCATGGCTGCAGGCGAGGCGTTTATCGCTGCCGCGCAAATGGCGGTCGCACGTAAAGCCGCATTTGTGATCTGCACCGCGTCCGGCGGCGCACGGATGCAAGAAGGCACGCTCTCTTTGATGCAGATGCCGCGCTCGACGCTTGCCATTCAAGAAGTCAAAGAAGCAGGGCTGCCTTACGTCGTCGTCCTTTGCGATCCGACATCGGGCGGCGTTTCAGCTTCGTATGCGATGCTGGGCGATGTTCATATGGCTGAACCTGGCGCGATGATTGCGTTTTCCGGTCCACGCGTGATTGAGCAAACCATTCGCGAGAAGCTGCCTGAGGGTTTCCAACGCTCTGAATTCCTTCGTGAAAAAGGCGCTGTCGATATTGTCGTGGATCGCCGTGAGCTGAAAGAGACCATGGCGCGCGTCCTCGGTCACTTGATGCCGAAGCGGGCCATGGCTGAGAAAGACATCTCCACGTTGCCGGTTGAAGCGCCGTCTGCGGATGCGCCGGTCCCGCGCGCTGCAAAAGATTGAGTGCCGATTCTGCCGCACTCGAAGCGGCCCTAAAGAAATTTGAAGACCTCCACCCGGAAACGATTGAGCTCTCGCTCGGTCGTATCCTGGACCTGTTGGAGGCGCTTGGACGTCCGCAGGACAAGCTTCCGCCGACCATTCATGTCGCGGGCACCAATGGCAAAGGGTCGACCTGCGCCTATCTTCGGGCCATGGCGGAGGCTGCGGGCCTTTCGGTTCATGTCTACACCTCGCCGCATCTTGTGCGCTTCAATGAGCGCATCCGATTGGCGGGTGACCTTGTGGAGGATGAGGCGCTCATCACATGGCTGACCCGTGTATACGACGCCTTGGACGGCCGCGCGATTACCCGCTTTGAGGCCACAACCGCAACGGCGATCTTGGCGTTCAGCGAAGTCCCGGCGGATCTCCTCATTCTAGAAGTTGGGCTCGGCGGGCGCTTCGATGCGACCAATATTGTTGATGAACCAGCCTTGAGCGTCATCACGCCGGTCGATTTTGATCATAAGCAATTCTTAGGCTCTGACCTCGCGAAAATCGCCTATGAGAAAGCCGGGATCATCAAGCCAAACCGGCCGGTTGTATCGGCAATCCAAGCCCGCGTGTGCGGGGATGTGATCCGCGCGCGGGCCGAAGAATTGGACGCGCCGTTGACCAGTTTACGCATCGAAGACATCGAAAAAGTGCCCGAAACAGTCGCGCTTCCCGGCACACATCAGCGCTATAATGCTGCGCTCGCCGGGCTCGCCATGCGCACCTTGCAGTCGCCTAAAGTCGGGGAATGCGCGATTTGGGACGGCGCTCTAAAAGCTGATTGGCCAGCGCGCATGCAAAAGCTGGCGAGCGGCCCGCTAACAGAGCTTGTCGGCGACGCAGAACTTTGGCTCGATGGGGGTCATAATCCACATGCGGCCACCGCGATTGCCGAATTGCTGCGCGAAATGGGCGGCAAGACCGTGATGGTCTCGGCAATGATTGCGAGCAAAGACCATGGCGGCTTCTTTCACGCGTTCAAGGGCGTTGTCGACGCGGTCTACACGATCCCGAACGCTCCAGGGCATGCGGGCGCAGACCCTGAAGCTCTCGCCAATACAGCCCGACAGTTTCTGCCGCAAGCGGAGGCCTTCGCGTCATTGGAGGGAGCTTTGGAGGCTGCCGCTGCGACGAAACCAGATCGTATCCTGATTGGTGGCTCGCTCTATATTGCCGGCGAAATCTTGGACAAGAACCAGCAGCGACCGGTCTAAGCGTTCTTGATGGTCAGCCCGCCATCGACGGGAATTGCGACGCCATTCAGGTAAGACGCGGCTGGCAAGCAGCAAGACAAGGTAATGTGCGCCACCTCTTCCGGAATGCCATAACGGCGCAGCGGCACGCGGCGCTTGGCGAAGATCACTTTATGCTCGTCCGGGATCTCCGCATTGATATTGGTTTCGATCGGGCCGGGGCAGATAGCATTACACGTGATGCCGTCGCGACCAAGATCATTGGCCATGGCGCGGGTCAGGCCGATGACGCCATGTTTGGCCGCCACATAAGGCCCATTGCCGGGCGTTGCACCAAGGCCTTCGGTTGAGGAGATATTGACGATCCGCCCACCGGTTTCGGTCTTCATCAAGTGGGGCAGTGCAGCACGAATGAGGCGCTGATGGGCTGTCAGCATGACATTCACACTGTCATGCCAAATGTCTTCATACTGGTCTTCGGACGGATGCGAGAGGCGCGCGAAGCCGGCATTATTGATAAGGATATCGAGCGCGCCAAACCTCTCGACCGTCTTTGCGACGGCCGCTTTGATGGCGTCATGGTCGGAAACGTCGAGCGTCAAGGCCGCGACGTGATCAAAGCCAGCCTCACGAATTTCCTGGGCGACGGCCTCGACCCCAGCGCCATTCATATCGGTGGCCATGACCTTTGCGCCTTCGCGAGCGAACAGGTGGGCCGTTGCCCGCCCCATACCGCTCGCTGCGCCGGTAATGAAGACTGTTTTGCCGGCAACGGAGCGGTCGAGGTCTTGATAGGGTTTCATGGCGCGGGTCCTCTTTTGGTCAGGCTAGCAAGTCTCAGACACAAAAAAAGCCCCGCCGTCGGGCGAGGCTTCTTCGAGTCTTGATCGAGCAAAAACGCTTAAGTGTTCTCTTTGATCCACTCAGTGATCTTTTGCTTCGACATTGCACCTGGATGCGTCGCGGTGACCTTGCCGTCTTTGAAAATCATCAAAGTCGGGAGCCCGCGAATGCCATATTTCGATGCGGACATTGGATTGTCATCGACATTGATCTTGGCAATCGTGACGTCGCCGCTCATCTCGTCGGCTACAGCATCGAGATGCGGGCCCATGGCTTTACAAGGTCCACACCATTCTGCCCAGAAGTCCACGACAACGGGTTTGTCGCTGGCAACGGCATCATCGAAATTATCGTCAGTAATATGTTCAGCGGCCATTTTGACCTCCTTCAATTTTTCTATGCGGCATAAGATAGGGACTCTCTGCCAGGGTCAAACCCGGCTTTCAACACGGTTTAGTGATTCTGATAAGGTTTGGTTGTCGAGTTCAATCAGATGCGGGC
>JBCBDI010000141.1:0-6889 GCA_038529885.1 Pseudomonadota bacterium | reverse complement strand
GCATGGCAACATTGGCGCAAGTCGAGACATGCGGCGCGCCAGAAATCGGACGCGGGCTTTTCTTACCCCGCGAATGCGATGTCTTCGGGCGCTATTGGGCACCCGGCTTTATCGGACGCATTTCGGACTCGGTTCCAAACCTGTTGCATGATTGGCGCGCCAAAGTGGGCGCCTCAAATGGCGATGTCCGCATGGGCGGCGCGGTGCTGGAATATCGAATGATCTATCGCAAATGGCCGCGCGCAGGCGACCGCTATGTCATCCATACCAGTCTTGCGGATGTCCAAGAAAAGACCCACTCATTGGCCCATTGGGTGCTCAATCCCGACACGGGCGATGCATACATGACCTCCCAGGCTGTTGCCGTCACATTCGATCTCGACAAGCGCAAAGTCATCCCGACTCCGCCTGAACAAATCGAAGAGCTCGGCCGTATCGCCCCGCGCGGCTTGGTGATCTAAGCCATCCTCCCTTCGAGAACGCATGTACCTATGCTCGAATTTTTAATCGAAGACCCAAGAGCCAGACTTCTCACCTTATGGGCGATTTTTTGCGTAGCGACGGCGTTGATCTATCGATGGGTCAGGCATGTGCGCCCTCTGCCGATGCAACCCGTCATCCATCTCGAAGGCCTAGACTTTAAAGAGTGCGGCCCGCAAAGCCCCGAACAATATGAGGTCTATCAAGGCGAGCAAATGGTCGGCTATGTCCGCTACCGGTTCGGCAATCTTTCTGCGGACTATCCAGATGTCGGTATGGAGACGGTGTTTAATCGCACGCTTGCCCACGAAACGGGGCAAATGACGGACCTCGAACGCGGGCGCTGGCTTCCCGTCATTGCGAAACGATTGCGCAAGCGCATTCGCCGCGAGACATCAAAGGCCGCGTAAGCTGCGCTTGACCGGACCGATCTCGTCTTCGGCCAAGCCTTCAATCAGACTTGAAATGTAAGACGAGAGTTGGTCACGCACATCGTATGGCGCTTCCATAGGCAGGAAGTGGGTCGTGTTCACGCGCTCTTTCAAAACCAGATGCTTACACTTCTTAGTGAGACGCGCGGCAACTTGATCGGTCATGACGGAGTCGCGATCCGGTCGAAGAACCGTGATCGGAATTTTGTGCTTTTTGACTTTGCTCAGCGCGCCCCAAGGACGGTTGCGCTGCGCCATGAAGGTCGCCGCTTCCCATTTTGGATCGCAGAGCAACTGCCAAACCTGCTTGTCGCTGTCAGGATCATTCCCGTCCGTGCGGTCGAAGGCATCGAGAATATAGTCCTGCAGAAACGGTTCGCGCCATGTCGTGAAGGCGCCTCGGCCTTTATATTTGTACTGGATATGCTCGCGGGAATCGAACTTGTTGCGCCGCTTGCGGGCCTGTCGGGCCATGTGATGTCCGCCGCCCCGTATAAACGGCGAGAGGTGCATGGCGGTATAATAGTGCGGCGGCAAAATGACGGGGTCGACCAGGACCAAACCGGCAACTTTATCCGGACGCGCGCCGGCCACCATCAAGGCAACGGTTGCGCCCATAGAGTGACCGCCGAGAACAACTTTATTGACCGGCGACTCGCGATCGAGAAAGGCAATAATATCGTCCCGGTAGCGCTTCCAAGATTTCAGTTTGCCTGGCTTTGCCGGCAGTGTGGAGCGCCCGTGGCCCCGTAAATCGACCGCTTGCACTTTCGTTCGCAAGCCGAGCGGCGCGAGAATGGATTGATACGTCATCGCGTTAAACCCGGTCGCGTGCAGCCATAGAGCTGCCAGCTTTTTGGCTGGGTCACCAAATTCGAGCGCGGCAAGATCGCCCTCGGGGGTTTCAAACGTGAATCGACGCATGCCTGTCCTTATACTGAACCGAAGACCTTACGGAGCAATTCTGTTGTTCGGGCAACAGGATTGTCGCGAATCTTCTTTTCCTCAACTGCGAGATAAGTGAACAGACCATCAAGGCCAAATTGGACCGCATGTGTGGTTAAATCTGATTTATAGTCAGTTGCCGCCACCGCCAGCAAAGGCTGGCTGGATGTGACGCTATCGAGCATGCGATAAGCCCCTGAAGAATCAAGCGCGCTTTCGACATAAGGGGTGAACAAGGTGCGCAAATTGCCCTCGGTGCGTCCGCGCAGGAAATCGGTCGCGGCCGTATCGCCGCCGCGCAAAATGTCGACCGCATCATTGATCGTGATTGAGCGTACCGCGTCGACGATGATGGTTTTTCCAGCCGGAACAGCATCTTCCGCGGCCCGGTTCATGCGCAGCTGAAGGTCATCTAGCGGTCCAGACAACCCGACATTGGAGAGCTGGCTTTGGACTTCGCCAAGGCGCCCCGGCAGCGGGATCTTGATTTGGGGGTCCTGCCAATAGCCGTCAGTCACGCCGATCTGCGCAGCCACACGTCCGGCCCCAATCTCGAGGGCTTGGCGAAGCGCCGCATCGATTTCAACCGCTGTGAGCTCGCCATTGGTTGTGTCGGTTGTTCCGATCTCGCCGAGGACATCGCCCAGCACTTGGCCAAGATCGCCGCCGGCACCCGTCTCACAACTGGCTGGCACCATACACAATGCTAAAGCTCCGAAGATTGTTGCGCGCATCTGTTTCTCCCTCACCGCACTTTGACACTCTTCTCAGATTTACCTGAAAAATCAAACCTCTGTCTGCTTATCGCTGCGACAGTCTGGAGATTGTACCCTGCTTGAACTAGTTTAGCGACTGAAATGGAGAGAAACGCATGCTGAAGAAGACTCACGAGTGTTTTAGCGTCTCAGTAGACAACAAGATCGCCCACATTGTGCTCAACCGCCCGCAGGCGATGAACGCGATGAACAAAGCGTTCTGGAATGAGCTTCCCGCCATCGTGCAAGAAATCGATGCGAGCGCCGCGGCGCGCGTCATCGTGATCTCCTCTGCAGGCAAACACTTCTCTGCCGGCATGGACCTGTCTGTCTTTCAGCAAGATGGCGCGGTCACTCATGACAAAGTCGATCGCCATATCGCAGCTGAAGCGTTTCGGTCCAATATCAAGCAGATCCAATCTTCTTTTAATGCGCTCGAAGAGGCGCGCATGCCGGTATTGATCGCCTGCCAAGGCGGCGTGATTGGCGGCGCGATTGATATGATTTCAGCTGGCGACATTCGTTGGTGCACCAAAGACGCGTTTTTCTGCATCCAAGAAACGAATATCGCCATGACCGCAGATGTCGGCACATTTCCACGTCTTCAGCGCTACATTCCAGAAGGCTGGGTCAAGCAAATGGCTTATACCGGCGAACGGCTCGGCGCCGACAAAGCCAAAGAGATCGGCTTGGTCAATGACGTGTTCGAGACGCATGAAGCGATGATGGAGCACGTGATGGGCGTGGCGAAAGAGATCGCATCGAAAAGTCCGCTCGCCGTCACAGGCTGCAAAGTGCTGATCAATTATGGCCGCGACCACAGCACATCCGACACGCTGGATTATATCGGTGTTTGGAATTCCGGCATGATCCCGCCATCGCATATGCAAGAAGCGTTTAAAGCGCAGTCTGAAAAGCGCGATCCGGAGTTCCCGGACCTGCTGCCGCTGCGCAAGACTCCCATGTAGCGATGGCCTTAGGCGATCCGAAAAACGATCGTGGCTTTTAGCAAAACACTGTCACCTTGCGTCGCAAGCCCGCTCGCAAAAATCAGCGTGCGTGTTTTGCGATCAATTCGGCTTTCAAACTGAACCAGCGATCCGGCCGCCGCATCGGCAGAGACATCGAACGTCACCGACACGGTATGCAAGACGCCTTGGTCCAATAGGCCTGCCGCGTGTTGTGCAACGACTTGCTGCAAGAGAACGCCAATTTGCGTCGTATCCCAATTGTCTGCTGTGGCGCGGGCTTTGGTCTCGTCTTGGAATTCAAGGGCACTCAGCGGGATGATGAGGTCAGGCAATTTGGTCATGGCATTCCCCTAATCGCGCCCTGCGCAAAAGAAAAGGCTCACGGCGCGCCAACGCCATGAGCCTAATACGGAACCTAAAATATTGGGTTGGGCTTACGCCGCTGCAGCTTCGCGGTGCGTCCCACCGGTCATCATATCGGCAACGACCAAGTCACCAAGATGACCAAAGGCTTCCATGCCATAGGTGATCTGCATGTATTGGCTGATCGATGGCAGAAGCTGAGAGATTTCTTTGTGGCCGAGCCCGGCTTTGTGAAGGCTAGCAAACATGCCTTCGCCGACATGGCGGCGACCGCCTGGGGTCTGTTCGATCAAGCGTGCAATGATACCGGTTGCAGCGCCCGTCTCTGCCCCTGTGGTCGCTGAAAGTGTGCGTGCGCCTGGCATCTTTCGGAAGATGGCTTCAGCGAGCGGAGATCCCTGACGTTCGGCCGTGTTGAGGACAATTCCCAAGGCTTCTTTGGTTTTGACCTGGGTCATTCCCGTCGCAGTGGCGCACGTCTTGATCATATTTTTCAGCATGGGGCAGGTTCCTTCTTTTTGTGTCTAGACTTTAGAGCCTAGGACACGCGTGTTGCCCGAAGGTTACCGCCAGAGGCTGATTCATTCACTTTTGGCACGTGAGTCGTTAAGCGCGATTAAGGCCGGGTAAACAGAAAGCGCCATTCTGTTTACTTTTGGCCCTACATCCGCTCAGGCGCGGTGATCCCGATGATTTGCAGACCGGTCTCAAGTTGATGCAAAACGGTTCGGCAAAGCGCCAATCGAGACGCTCGCACCGCCGGATCCACCCCATCTTTGAAGATCGGACACGCCGCATAGAACGCGCTGAACGCTTGCGAGAGCGCATAAACATGTTCGCACACATAATGCGGCATGCGTTTCTCTCGCGCGAGACGAAGCGCAAGCGCAAACCCATCCAAAGCGAGCACGAGTTTGCGTTCTTCTGCTGCTTCAATCGATATCTCGCCTGGCGCAAAGCCCTCATCGGCTGCGCGGCGCAGAAGCGCTTTCAGACGCACCGCCGCATAAAGAAGATAAGGCCCAGTCTTGCCTTCAAAGCTGGTAAAGCGCTCAAGGTCGAAGACATAATTCGTCGTGCGTTGGTTTTGCAGGTCGGCAAAACGAAGCGCGGCGCGGGCGACGAGCTTACCGATCTCGGCCTTTTCATCATCATCAATGTCGCCGGAAAGACCTGTCTCCCCGATCCGCTTGGTTGCTTCATCAAGCGCCATTTGATTGAGGTCGGCGAGCCGTAGCGTGCCGCCTTCGCGTGTTTTAAACGGCTTACCATCGGCGCCGTTTACCGTACCAAAGCCCAAATGCTCGAGCCGGTCTCGGCCGATATATCCAACCTTGTCGGCGGCGCGATAGACTTGCTCAAAGTGTAAGGCTTGGCGCTGATCCACGACATAGAGCATGCGATCCGGTCCAATGCTTTCAATCCGATCTTTAATCGTCGCAAGGTCAGTCGCGTGATACCCCGTCGCGCCGCGCGAATTGACCAGCATAAAGGGCGGCATTGGGTTTTTCAGGCGCGGCTGTCCGTCTTTGCCAACGGTTTCGACATTCTCGCCTTCTTTGGCGATGTCGATGATCCAAGCGCCCTCATCCTGTTTGGCATAGCCCGCGGATTTAAGTTCTTCGATCATCGGCGCGATCAGCGGATCGACATCGCTTTCGCCTTTCCAGAGATCAAAGGACACGTCGAGAAAGCCATAATCGATTTTCAATGCCGCGACCGAGACATCGATGAAGTGCTTGAGGAGCGCGCGATAGCCAGGGCGTCCGGCCTGCATTTCGGCAACCGCTTCTTGGGCCCGCTTGGCATAAGCCTCGTCCTCTTTGGAGCGCCCTGAAGCCATGGGGTAGAGCCGCGAGAGGTCTTCCATCGTGATCGGCGGTTCGCTCGGAAACGGTCCGGCATTGTCCGCATCGAAATAGGCAAGCTCTGGCTGCTCATCCATGACGGCAATGATCAAGAGGCCCATTTGCAGCCCCCAGTCACCGAGATGAACGTCGCCCGTCACCTCATCGCCGAGGAACCGAAACAGTCTGACCAGCGTGTCGCCGATCACAGCTGACCGCAGATGCCCAACATGCATCGGCTTGGCGACGTTTGGCCCGCCAAAATCAATGACGACTTTCTCTGCGTCACGGGCGGCGCCGCCACCGGCTTTGTCATCATTGCCAATCCAGGTCGCTTGGGCGCCAAGCGCGCTGTCGCTGACAGAGATGTTCAAAAAGCCGGGGCCAGCCACATCGACCCGAGCAACAGCTTCATGTTCGGCAATGCGCGGCGCAATTTTCGCGGCCAGTTCGCGCGGGTTCATGCCCGCCTGTTTGGCGGCGCCCATGCAGCCATTGCATTGAAAATCCGCCAATTCCGGGCGATCGGATTGCTTTACGGCACCCCAGCGCGGTTCTAAGCCCTCGGCTTCAAACGCTGCGCTGCACGCGCCCGCCAACTGCGTCGCGAGATCTGTCATGGTGTAGCCCTAACCCTCGCGCTTACTGACTCGCGCCCAATCGGAAGCGACGGCCCTCAGCATTATAGGTTCGCTGTGATTCGGTCAGGTCGAATCCGATCAAAATCTCAAAGTTTGCCGCCGAAACAGATTCGTCGGCGCGCGGGATGATGATTTCTTGCAAAACTTCGGTTGCGCCAGACACCGGCCCCTCAGAGAAATCGGCCCGAACCGCAAAATGCTCCTTATTGAGGACTTTTCCGCTCCGCCGTGTCACCGCCACCCAGTAGCCATAGTCATGCCGATTGGCATCGCCTGCCGGGCCTTTGCCAAACGCGAAATCGATCTCAATCTCAGCGCGAACCGGATCGGTATCCGCATAGCGGCAGGACAAGCGCACATCGACGATTTCGCCGGTATATTCGACATTCGAGAACCGCGCTTCATCGCCATTAAATTTGACCACGCGAGCCGCCTGATAAATTCAATTTATCAGGC
>JBCBDI010000140.1:0-6946 GCA_038529885.1 Pseudomonadota bacterium | reverse complement strand
GGTTGAGAGCGCCATTGTCGTTCAGGACATACTTGCCAGAGAGATTGACCTGGCGATCTGTGTAATCCAGCGGACGAACCGTGCGCAGATCGACCGCTCCAGCGATGCCGGTCGCAGCAAGTGTTGCGTCAGGGGTCTTATAGACAACACCCTGAGCAATCAGCTCTGACGGGAATTGGTCGAACTCAATGCCGCGATTGTTACCGGCAGAGACGACTTCGCGTCCGTTCAAGAGCGCAATCGAGAAGTCAGGACCAAGACCGCGAATCGAAATTTGCTGCGAGCGACCGCGCACACGCTGCGCCGTCACACCTGGAAGGCGGGCGAGCGAATCAGCAATTGAGAGATCTGGAAGCTTACCGATATCCTCGGCAGAGATCGCCTCGATAATCGCGTTGGCATTCTTCTTCGCGTTAAGTGAGTTTTGAATAGAGCTGCGAATACCGGTGACGGTCACAACATCCATTGTTGCGGTCTCGTCTTCCTCAGCATCTACAGCGTCTTGCGCGTACACAGGAACACTTGCGGCGAGTGCAAGTGCAGCTGTCCCTAGAAGCCACGTTTTTTGGCTTTTGAAATATGTTTTCAATTATTCCTCCCTGAATCGTGCGTGCAGAAGGTGGCACTCCTCCACGCTCTGACCCCTTACTTGTATTGCAAATTTATGAAAACGCAAAGCCCTTTCGCATGCTTGCTATACATTTTCGCAGAATAGTTGTGGCCAAAATGCATCATTTTGAATGCGCCCGGGAAGGCTATTCCTTATAAGCAGCTATAATAGCGCACGAATTTGCAGGTTTTTGCCTTCTGAGGAGCAAAACTTGTGAATGCAAATTTTTGCAAAACATACGCAAATGGGCGCAAATACCCGTATTGCGTGCTTTATGGCGCGCCGCAGGACGCCCGAATGATCAATTCTGCCGGAATACGATCATCATCTGGACCACGCTGACCGGACGAATCGAGAAGCTTCGACACCAAAACGCGCCCGGCTTTTCCGGTATCCTGATCAATCGTGCTCAGTGGCACTTCGGCATAGACCCCGAAAGGAACATTGTCGTATCCGACAACGGCAATATCGTCTGGCACTGATAAACCGGCGCGGCGAATAGCTTGTATGGCGCCAAGCGCGATCAAGTCACTCGCCGCAAAGATTGCATCAAAGTCCGCCTTCTCTGCGATGAGCGTTTCCACGACCGCGCGCGCTGAGGCGACTTGGAAATGTGCAGGCACAACCAAGCGGTCTTCATATGATAAGCCAGAAAGCTCCAACGCCTCGCGATAACCGCGCATGCGTTGCCCGGCCTCTGGCGCATCTGAATCGCCGAGAAAGACAATTTTGCGTCGCCCCAAACGCGCCAAGTGTGACGTCGCTCTTCGGCCACCGGCCACATTGTCACTCCCCACCGAGCAATAGTTTTGCTCAGGAAGCGCCGCACCCCAGACCACAAAGCGATCCTCAATCTCGGCGAGTCGATTGAACGCCTCATGCAAGGTCGATTGGCCGAGAAAGATGACGCCGTCTGAGCGGCTGGTCGACATCGCGGTAGCCAATTCCTCATATGAGGATGGCGCGATATAGCTGAGCAGAATATCACAGCCCCGCTCGCGCGCGGCATCACCAATGCCAGCCAAGAGCTCGAAGAAGAATGGGTCAGCCATCCGGCCTTCACGGCTTTGCGGTCGCGGCACGACGATTGAGATCGTCGCGTTCGCCCCAATCGGCCCTGCAGGCATGTAAGCGCGAAATGGATAATCCAGCTCCCGCGCGAGCTTCCAGATCTTTTGCTTGGTCCGGACATTCACAGCCGGACTATCGTTCAAGGCGCGCGAAGCCGTCGAGATCGAGACGCCCGCGCGCTTGGCGAGATCTTCAAGTCGGGTTGTTGGCTTCGTTTCCATAACGTCCCTCTGCGTTATTTGACGCTGATCCAGATCCCAGCGCGCTCTGGAATGATCCCGTCCCCTAACAGATTTTTGTTAAGAGGCCTTGAAGAGAGAACCAAATTTCCTTCAGGAACAGGGTGTTCCGGAAGCTCAAATGGTGCCCCGCTAAAGTTGAAGATTGCGGTGATTTTATCGCCGCCTCCGTCACGGTAGACCACCAACACCTCGTCGGTTCCAGCCGCGCCAAAACGCATTCCGCCCTGCAGCAATGCGGAATGCTGCTTGCGCTTTGCTAAGGCTTCAGCGGTGAAGCGCAGCATGCTGTCATTGCCTTGCTGTTGGTCAATCGCGAGCGCCGCATGTTGCGGATCTACTGGTAGCCAAGGCTCCGCCTGTGAGAAACCCGCATGAAGCTCACCCGCTTGCCAAGGCATGGGCGTGCGCGCGCCATCACGGCCGAGCGTCTTCGGCCAATTGATGATCGCTTCCGGGTCTTTCAAACTCGAGAACGGCACGCTCGCCTGAGGAAGCCCGAGCTCTTCTCCTTGATAGATGATCGGATTGCCGCGCAAGGTCAGCAACAGCATCATATAAAGGCGCGCCATATCTTCGCGATGCGCGCTTTCAGCCCAGCGCGTAATCGCCCGCGGCGCATCATGATTGGAAAAGGCCCAGCTCGGCCAGCCCTCGCCTTCGGATTGATCCCAAAGCTTGGCAGACTCTTCGACCCGCTTCGCATCCAGACTAGGGGCATAAAGAAAGTCGAAATTATAAGCCGAGTTGAGCCGGCGCTCGCCTTCCGTGAAGGCCTTCATTTCCCCGATTGGCGTGGGGCCGCCAACTTCGGCCACTGTGAAGGTTCCAGGATACTGATCCAACAGCCCTCGGAACTTTTCAATGAACCCGACGACTTCGGGCTGTGACATGCTGTATTTTTGAACCTGCATATCAAATGGCCGCGTCGCCTCGTGCGCCGATACGCCTGACGCCGGATTATCACGCAGCTGTCGATCATGCATGGCGAAGTTCAATGCATCCAAACGGAAGCCATCCACCCCGCGATCTAGCCAGAACTTCCCGGCATTAATCAACGCCTCTTGGACTTCCGGATTATAAACATTGAGATCCGGCTGCTCTTTTAAGAAGTTATGGAAATAGTATTGGCCGCGCCGCGCGTCCCATTCCCAGCTTGGCCCGCCGAACACGGACTGCCAATTATTGGGCGGTGAGCCATCAGACTTCGGGTCAGCCCAGACATACCAATCTGCCCGCGCATTGTCTCGGCTAGACCGGCTCTCAATGAACCAGTCATGATGATCGGACGTGTGGGAGTAAACCTGATCGATGATCACTTTCAGACCGAGCGCATGCGCCTCAGCCACGACGGCATCAAAATCCTCAAGCGTCCCGAAAATCGGATCGACACCGCAAAAATCAGCTACGTCATAGCCATAGTCCGCCATGGGCGAGGTGAAGAAGGGAGAGATCCAAATCCCGTCTACGCCGAGCGAGGCGATATGATCCAAGCCTTCCAGAATGCCGCGAAGGTCACCAATCCCGTCATTATTGCTATCGCGAAAACTGCGCGGGTAGATCTGATAGATCACCGCTCCTTTCCACCAAGGCAAACTGTCTAACTCTGTCCGCATGACAGAGCCGTCCGCATTCGCAGCGCCGCTCATCTAACTGCCCCCAAACTCAGACTTACAAACCACGACATCCAACGCCGGGATGTTTACCGCATAACTTCCAGGGGCCGAGACGTCGCTTTCGCACCCGCCCAGGAGAGATGAAAACTCCATCGCGCGCCCATCTACGGCGACATTCACATCCCGCGCCTCTTCTTCAGAGTTGATCGCGACGACGATTTCAGTTCCAGCCTCATAGTCGATCCGAGAGAAGACAAAGAGACTGTCTTCGCGGTGCGCGAGCCGGGTGATTTGATCGCCGCGGCGCAGCGCCGCCTCATTCGTGCGGATCTCGGCAAAAGACTGGATTGCGAGATAAAGCGGATGCTCGGTGTCGAAATTGCTGTCTGCCGTCGTCGCATCGGTCGCGATCAGGTCATTGTCATTGTAGAGATCTGTTTGACTCGGGAACATGTTTTCCCGGGCCAAACGGTCCCAGCCATCTGAGACAAAGCCCTGCTCATCGCCATAATAAACGGTCGGCACACCGCGCCCGAAAAACATCAGCGCATTGGCCAGACGAACGCGGGCGAACATCTCCTCGTCACTCATCTCTGGATCATGTTCGCGCAGGAACCCCGCGAACCGCCCCATATCGTGATTGCCAAGGAAGGTTGGCAGCTGGCGCGCGGTCTCGGCACCATTCTTATAGATCACATCCGCACGATACAGCTCGTCCATGAAGAGGCCCGGTTTGCCATCAATGATCAGGCCCCGCGCGCTGGCCTGGAAGGCAAAGTCTAGCACCGTCGGCAAGCCAGCCTCGGTGGTAAAACGCGCCAAGTGCTGCGGCCTCTGACCATCGACATAAACCTCTCCAAACATGTGGAAATGGTCGATGCCCAAACTGTCCGCATGCTCGAGAATAGCTGGCGCGAATGTCTGCCAGAACTCGTCGCGGACATGTTTGGCCGTATCGATCCGGAACCCATCGACATTGTAACGGGTGATCCAGTCTTTGTAGATGTCGATCATCCCGGACACGACCCGAGGATTCGCGGTATTCAAATCATCAAGCCCAGCAAAGTCGCCATAAAGCGAATCCTCGTCGATGAAATCAGTGTCGCCGCGATTGTGGTAATAAATCGGATCGTTCAACCATTCCGGCACTTTCACGCCCGCATGGTGATCCGGCACGAATGGCGTATAGGCCCATGTCGCCTCTTCTAGATTTGCGAAGTTCTCCTCAGTTTGATGCACGGCGTCATCACCCAAGAATCCCTCATTGATCGGCGCGCCATCGCTGGCGCGGCGCGTCCAAGGATAGTCGCCTATGTATCGATACTCACAGCGAAAGGTTGGGCCGCCGGTCACTTCTGGGTCATGACACTCCCGATACGCGATAATGTCGGCCGTATGGTTCGTGATGATGTCCATATAGACTTTCATGCCCCGTTCGTGCGCGGCATCGACAAACGCCTTAAAGTCGTCGCGAGTTCCAATATGCGGATCGACATTGGTGAAATCGGTAATCCAGTAGCCGTGATAGCCCGACGACTCCAATCCTTCTGGTCCTTGCACCGGATTGTTCTCAAAAATCGGCGTCAGCCAGATCGCGGTCATGCCGAGACCTTGAATATAGTCGAGCCTCTGGGTCAGGCCTTTTAGGTCGCCGCCATGATAGAAGCCAAAATCTGTGGGGTCGAAACCATCCTTCAATCGTCCGCCTTCAATGCCACCGCGATCATTGGACGTGTCGCCATTTTCGAACCGATCTGGGAGAACGAAATAGATAATCTCATCCTCAATTTGGCGAACGTTTTCGGCGACACTTTCCGCGTCCGTGTCGACGACTGAGCCTTCGATCGGCTCCCCCTCAACGGCGCCCGCGCAGGCTGAAAGAAGACAAGGAGAGGCAAGCGCCACAGCTCCGCCAATGAACCTAAGCCACCTTGAGCGCACGACATCCTCCCGAACAATATCCTGTCTTGTTATGACAACACTTTTCATTTTTTTGCAAATCTGACAAGCGCTATTTGCTGCCCTTACGCACCATTTATTATGCACCCTTCAGTCCTCGAGAGATTTATATTGCATATTTTTGCAAAGATAAGATACGGTCCGCGAAGACGGATTAGGAGCTCGATATGCGCTTAACACTGATGACCGGCTGGATCACGCTCGCTCTCCTCCTCTCAAGTTGCGCGGTCGCGCAGTCTTCGGCAAGTCCGGGCGAGGTGTCTGCACCCACCGAGACCAGAATAGATGAACCGCATATCACGTCCCCGTCCGGCAATCTCACCTTCCGTTTGAACACAACCGATGGCCGTCTGACATGGCAAGCTGCATGGAAGGGCGAGCCGGTCATACAGCCCTCCGCGCTAGGCCTCGCCTTCAATACAGGCCGCGATCTCATAACCGATCTCAAGATCGCAAACATCTCAAAGGGCGCAAAAAACCAAGTCTGGGAGCAGCCATGGGGCGAGCGGCGATATGTGCGCGATCACCACCAGGAAATGGTCGCAGAGATCGAATTTTCCGACGGCGAACCCGCGTTTCATCTCAGGGTCAGGGTCTTCGACGACGGGCTCGGGTTTCGCTACGAGGTGCCTGAGACCGGCCCGCGCGCGATTACGGATGAGCTGACAGAATTTCGGATCCAAGCCGACGCAAAAACGTGGTGGATCCCCGCCGCCGGATGGAACCGCTATGAGGAACTCTACCAAGAAACGGATTTGCGCGCAGTTCACCGCGCTCACACACCGATGACGATGGAGCTCCCTGATCAGGGCCCCTTCTTGTCCATTCATGAAGCCGCACTCGTGGACTATGCCGGCATGTGGCTCAATCAGCGCCGGCCCGGCACGCTCGAAGCGGAACTTGCGCCTTGGTCGGATGGCGTCAAAGTCAAAATAGACGGCGCGTTTAAGACCCCATGGCGCACGCTTCAGGTGTCAGACACTGCTGCCGGTCTCGCCAATTCAGATCTCATCTTAAACCTCAATGAGCCGAATGCGCTCGGCGATGTGGCATGGGCCAAACCGAGCAAATATGTCGGCATCTGGTGGTGCATGCACATCAATGAATGCACCTGGGGCTCTGGCGAGGCGCACGGCGCCACCACCAGCCGAACGAAAGCCTATATCGACTTCGCCGCAAAGCACGGATTTGACGGCGTCTTGGTTGAAGGCTGGAATTTTGGCTGGGATGGTGACTGGTTCTCAAACGGAGAGATATTCAGCTTCACCGAGGCTTATCCCGATTTCGACATTGAAGCGCTCGCAGCCTATGGCGCTGAACGCGGCGTCTATCTGATCGGACATCATGAAACATCTGGAGCGATCTGTTCCTCATAATTGGTGATCGCTCCAGATGTTTCATGATGTCCGATCAGATAGACGCCGCGCTCGCAGCCTATGGCGCTGAACGCG
>JBCBDI010000139.1:0-6956 GCA_038529885.1 Pseudomonadota bacterium | reverse complement strand
ATCCATCATGGCCTAGCCACCTACTCGTCTTTCTTGATCCGCCCAATACGGCTCGCGCAGATCTTTGCGCAGGATCTTCCCAGATGGATTACGCGGCAGCGCCTCAATATAGTCTACCGATTTTGGGCATTTATAGCCGGCAATCTTTTCGCGCGCCCAAGAGATGATGCTTTCTGGGCTCGGGTTTGCTCCCTCTTTCGGCACGATGATGGCTTTTACCGACTCGCCCCATTTCTCATCTGGCACACCGATGACGGCAACATCAGCGACCTCTGGATGCCCGAATATCGCATTCTCAACCTCAGCCGGATAGACGTTCTCGCCGCCGGAGACGATCATATCCTTCACGCGGTCATGGATGAAGAGGAAGCCTTCTTCATCAAAGTATCCCGCATCTCCGGTATGGAAGAAGCCATTTCGGATCGCATCTTCGGTGGCTTCTGGACGGTTCCAATAGCCTTTCATGACAAAGCTCGATTGGATCACGATCTCACCCACCTCGCCGGTCGGGACCGGTTTACCGTCCGCGTCGACGCAATGAATGATCGTGCTCGGATAGGGCACGCCGCAAGAGCGGAGTTTGCCTCGGCTTGGCTCATGCGCTTCGGGGGTCAGATAGGTGCCACCACCTGTGGTTTCGGTGAGGCCATAGACTTGCGTGAATCGAGCGCCCATGACTTCAACGGCTGTGATCAGCAGGTCTTCCGTAATCGGGCTGGCGCCATAGAAAATTTGCTTCAGCTTGGAATAATCCCGCTCCCGGAAATCTGGCATCTGGCTCAGCATCAAAATCACCGCCGGTACGAAGAAGGCGTGATTGATCTCTTCTTTTTCGATCAAATCCAAAATCTCTGCCGGGTTAATTTCGGGAAGCACGACCGTGCGCGCGCCTTGTGCGGCAGCTAGGATCCCGACATTCACACCGGCCACATGGAAGAGCGGCATTGCGTTCATGACATTGTCGCCGGCATCATAGCTCGACCATTCCAACTGTCCGGCTTGTTCCATGAAGCCACGATAATTGGCATTGGTCAGCATCACGCCTTTCGGCAGTCCGGTCGTCCCTGACGTATAGAGCTGGATGACATCATCATCGTCTTTGGTTTCCAGCCCCGACGCAGACGTATCCTGGCCATCGCGCCAAGACGTGTATTCCGGCCACGCTTCATGCTCCCCTTCAAGCGCGATGATATGTTCGAGATGCGGGCATTCGTCCTTGATCGCTTCTATCATGCCAAACCATTCAGGGCCGACAAACAACACGCGGACCTGCGCATCCGAGAGAATGAACTGAACCTCCGGCGCCGCCAGGCGCGTGTTTACCGCATTCATCACCGCACGGGCTTTGGCGCAGCCAAACATCATCTCGTAATAATAAGCGGTGTTTTTGGCCAAGTAGCCGACGCGTTGATCCGGTTGAACCCCCAGCGCCATGACGCCATTGGCGACTTGATTGGCCCGCGTATCAAGCTCGGCAAAGGTCGTCTTTTCGCCCTTGCACCAGAACGCGACCTCGCTGCCCCGCACATCGCTTTGAACGCGTGTAATATCCGCAACATGCGGCATCGCATTTGTATCTAACATCTCAAACCACCTCCCAGACTGTCATAAATTGAACCGCTCACCGGTTTTCTTAGGAAATAAGCTAGGCAAATCCCGCCGAAGGTCTAGTCATAAGGCCAGAGAATTAGAGGAATTTTTGGAGGGAACTCATGTCTCAAGGCTTTTCGACCCGCGCTTTGCACGCTGGCGCTGCACCAGACCCCGTCACCGGCTCGCGCGCTCAACCGATCCATCAAACCACCAGCTTCGTTTTCAAGGACGCCGACCACGCATCCAAACTGTTCGCGCTGCAAGAGTTTGGCGACATCTATACGCGGATTGGCAACCCCACCACAGGCGCACTTGAAGCCCGTATCGCCGACCTGGAAGGCGGCACGATGGGGCTCGCGACGAGTTCAGGACACGCCGCACAAATGCTCGCCTTCCACGTCCTGATGGAACCCGGCATGAAAATCGTCGCCGCCAAGCAGCTTTATGGCGGCTCGATCAATCAGCTGGGGCATGCGTTTAAAAAGTTCGGCTGGGACGTTGAGTTTGTCGACATTAACGATCTCGCCGCGGTCGACGCTGCAATCGATGATAAGACGCGCGTGATTTTCACCGAAAGCCTCGCCAACCCCGGCGGCATCGTCACTGACATTGCTGGCGTCGCAGCCATCGCGGACAAGCATGGCGTCGCCTATATGGTCGATAATACGATGGCCTCGCCTTATCTCTGCCGCCCGCTCGAACATGGCGCCCATATCGTAGTCCATTCTCTGACCAAATTTGTCGGCGGACATGGCAACTCGATTGGCGGCATGTTGGTCGATGGCGGACGGTTCAATTGGAAAGCCAATGCCGACAAGTATCCAACACTGACGACCCCGCAGGCCTATTACAATGATCTGGTTTTCGCTGACGGGTTTGGCGCGCTGCCACTTGGGCCCGACGGCCAAGAAGTGGATATTGCCTTCGCCATCGCTGCGCGCGCCTTTAGCTTGCGCGATCTCGGCCCGGCGCTGTCCCCGTTCAATGCATTTATGATCATGACCGGCTGCGAAACCCTGCCGCTGCGCATGGACAAGCATTGCGCCAATGCCGTGGAGGTTGCGACCTATCTGCAAAGCCATGAAAAAGTCAGCTGGGTGCGCTATGCTGGCCTGCCCGGTGATGCACACCATGGGCTTGCTCAAAAATACTGCCCAAACGGGGCGGGAGCGGTCTTCACGTTCGGATTGAAAGGCGGGCATGCGGCCGGTGTGAAATTGGTCGAGAGCGTGCAATTGTTCAGCCATTTGGCCAATATTGGCGACACCAAATCGCTGATCATTCACCCTAGCTCCACGACGCATAGTCAGCTCTCTGATGAGCAGAAAACCGCGGCGGGCGCGGCGCCAGATACGGTGCGTCTATCAGTAGGGATCGAAGATGCTGCTGATATCATTGCGGATTTGGAGCAGGCGCTCGCAAAGGTCTGATCCTCCCTTTCCATCCTGATCAAATCCCGCAAAGATAGTCGAAAGACAGTCTGGGGAGGCAAATCAGGATGGCGAACGCCCAAAGCATTATTCTTCATCAATTCGACAGCTCGCCCTATTCGGAAAAGATCCGATTGGCGCTGCGAATGAAGAATCTAGGCTGGGCGTCAGTTGAGATCCCGGTCATCATGCCGAAGCCAGATTTGACGCCCCTGACAGGCGGGTATCGCCGCACGCCGGTGATGCAGATGGGAGCCGACATTTTTTGCGACACGACGGTGATGCTGGCCGAGCTCGAGAAGCGGTTCCAGATCCCAGCGCTCAATTTGCCAGGCCATGAAGGCCTCGCACGCATGGTCGCCGGATGGACCGATGGCAAATGGTTCCAAACCAGCGTCGCGGTCATTTTCGGCGCGATTGGCGATCAGATGCCACAAGAGTTCATCGATGACCGCACGAAAATGTCGGGCCGCGCCTTTGATGTCGAAGCGATGAAAGCCGCCGCGCCGGTCATGCGCGACCAATGGCGCAGCCAATTGCTGTGGATCGAAGAGCGTTTAGATGGCGGACGCCATGCTGGCACCGGGGATTGGTTGGTCGGGACAAAGCCCGGCATGATCGATGTTCACGCTTTCATGAACCCATGGTTTGTTGAAAAGAACATTCCCGATTTTCTCGAAGAGTGTTTCCAGGCTGCGCCGCTGACCAAGGATTGGTATCAACGCCTCAAAGAGTTTAAAGGCCAAGCACCGGAAGAGATCTCTGGCGCAGACGCGATCCAAATCGCGCATGATGCCGCGCCGCGTCTAAAACCCGCCTCCACCTCTGGCGATCTCCGCGATTTCGAGCCTGGCGACCGTGTTGCGATTGCTCCCGATGATTATGCCCAAGACTGGGTCGAAGGCGATTTGGTGATTGCCAATGCGAACCGCGTGATCATCGCCCGCCATGATGAGCGGGCTGACAATCTCCACATTCACTTCCCGCGCGTTGGCTACATCTTACGCCGCGCTTAAAGGGCCTTCGGGCTGCGGTTCATCGCCTTTGATGAGAGCGTCCGCAAAATAGTGGTTCCGGTCGCGGTGTCCTGCTTCGTCCTCGCGCACGGCGATGACCACATCGCGCAGCCGGGCATTGGCAGGCAGTCCCCAATAGTCGATCGCGATCTGAGGCGCAGGCCCATTCTCGAGCCGGCCTTCGTCAATTTCTCGAAGGTAGTGTGTATAGCTGGTGACCGCCTCTTCCTCGAAATAGCCAATCACGCGGTGCGCGGTTTTCGGGGCGAACAGATAGAGGAAGAAGTAGAAATTGTAGAAAATGGCTTGTGCGATCATGATCAGACCACGTTCAAACAGGCTCGGCTTAGCGACCTGAATGAAGGTCATCAAATGCATGCGCTCATTCTCAGCCTCGTCGAGCAGCTCTTTGATCCATCCCTGATCGTCCCGCATGCGCCGAATGGCCCGTAAATGCTGGAGCAGGCCCGCGACCATGCCGGGAACCGCAGCCACAGTTTCCAAGACGACAGCCCGGTGTCCGTAGCGTTTGCGGAAGAACAGATCCGCGAAAAACCGCAGAAATTTCACGAACGCAAAAGCGATCCTATCGCGTACGCCTTCTGGTTTTCGATGCGGCTCTACATAGGTCATAATCGGGCTCCGTGACTGATATAGTCCTACGTAAGAGCCCTTATTCTGCCGGTGAGGTGCACGATTGCCGCGCGACAGAATGTGCCAGTTTTAGCAGCCGGTTTCGAACCGATAAGCGACGAAGTTTACCGGGTCGCCATTTGAGTAGTTGAGCGCATAAACCGGATCGGATGCGGTCACACAAAGGCCGGTCGCGCCCGCTTGCTCAAGTAGATCATCGCGGATCTCGGTCGCCGCTGGAATGCAGGCCTCGCCCAACGCGTCACAGACTTGCGGTGAGCTGCCTCGGCTTTCTAGATTGACCAAATAGACGACCGGATAAGCCGCCTCATCCGCCGGCAGTGTCATCGGCGTTTCTGGTGGGTGCAGGTTCTGTGTGCCCATGGTCAAAACGTAAGACGGCTCGGAATAGCCAACGGCCAGCACGCGCTCGGGACTTGTCCGGCCATCCGCGCAGGTCTCGCTTGGCACTCCACAAACGCCTTGCAAAGCAAGCCGCGCGCTTTCGGTCGGCTGAAGCCAGAGCTGAGCCGGGATGAAATAGGTGCGCACATGCCAGCCAAGAAAGAGACTGGTCGCAATGCCCAAGCCCGCCGCGAGGCCAATGCGTTTTATCAAGAAGGCTCCAAGCGACAGAACGAAGACGGCTCCGCCGAGCCACCAAAGGACGAGAGGAAACTCCACCGCGCCTGCCCATTGAGCGATGGCGGTCTCTGCTTCGACGGTTTTGAAATCTCCCGCCGCTTCGGTTTTCACCAGTTTTGCCGCAAGCGGTGAACTGACCAGAACCAACAACACACCGCCAAGCGCATAAATCGCAAAGCTCAGCCATTTGGAGACAGGCAGTTTTGCGCCTTCCATCAGCTTCACTCCCGCCCAGCCACACAGCAATCCAAAGGCAGGATAGGCGGGCATAATATAGTGGCTGAGGCGCGTCGGCATGAGCTCAAAAAAGAACAGGTTCAGAGCCGCCCAGGCGACAAGGAAGCGCAGCGCTTTCACTTCATTTGAGACCGGTACGGCATCGGCAATCACCCAGCGCTCGCGCCAAGACGGAAGGGTCGCCAAACCCCAAAAGCCAAAAATGATCAAAGCTGGATAGGCTGACGGCGCCCCAGCGCCGAGCTCTCCGGGTAAAATCCAGGTCGCGAGCGCCGTTAGCGCGCCGAGCGCCAATAAGACTAAGAGCGCGTCGGTCCCGCGTTTACGCGCGGCATCGCTGCTGCCCCGCAATTTAGTCCAAGCGAGCGTCATGCCTGGGATGAGCAGCAAGACCGCTGGGAAGAACCAAACCGGGATATGGCTCAAGTGATAAAGCGGCCATCCGGCATGGCCCTCTGAGGCTCCCGCAAACTTGTCTTTGAGATCCTTGCCGACCGCGCCTTGCAAGAAGGTCCCGTCTGTCGCGAATTGGATCGCGATCAACCAAGGCAGGAACATTGCCGCCGCAAGCGCGGGGCCCGGCCACCAGATCAGCGGGCGCCACCAATCCCCGCCTTTGCCTTCACCAGATTTCGCCCAGACCCAAGCGCCAAATCCGGCATAAGCTGCGACCATGGGGGTTACCGGGCCCTTGATCAAAAGCCCGCAGCCCATGGTGAACCAGAATACAAGCGCCAAGCGTTTCGGGTTTTTGACCTCGCCCATATAGAACCGCGCGAGCGCGCCGATCCCCCAGGTCGTTAGGAAGACCAGCATCGCATCCGTCTTGGAAATGTGCGCCTCGCTGGTCAGCAGCAGGGTCGCGCCAAACAGCGCCGCGCCGAGAAAGGCCGCCCTTCGTCCGATCAGAACCATCCCGCACCAGAAGGTTGCCAGCGTGGCAAATGCCGCGCCAAGCCAGCTTGGAACGCGATAGGTCCAGATGTCGAGATTCTCGTCTTCGCCGAGCAGATGCGTCGCGCCGGATTGCAGCCAGTGAATACCAGCCGGTTTCTTGTTTCGATACTCATCCTGATAGCGAATAATGAGATAATCGCCGGTCTCGATATATTGCTTAGAGGCTTGCGCAAATCGGCTCTCATCCCGATCCATAGCCGGCATGTGAAACACACCCGGAGCCGCGGCGGTAAACGTGATGGCAAATAGGATCAGCCAGGCTTTCCACCCGGATGATAGACGATCAAGCAGTTCCATAAGAATGCTCATATCCTGCCCCTTGCAAGTTGAACAGCAGGACAATGCGCTCTAGCACTATTGAAATAGAGATGAGGGAGCGGGCATGAGCTGGTGGTTCAAGATCGATCTTTGGAAACGCGTCATCCTGGCATTGATCCTAGGATTG
>JBCBDI010000138.1:0-6956 GCA_038529885.1 Pseudomonadota bacterium | reverse complement strand
GATCGCATCGCCCCAAACTTTGTCATTGGTCAGCAGCACGACTTTATTGTCGACCTGTTTGATCGCCGTGTTGAAGGGCGTAATCTCGTAGACCTCCCCTTCCCGATCGCCGATTTCCACCCAATCGCCGATTTTAAACGGGCGGAAGGCTGCGATCATAAAGCCTGCAGCCACCGCTTTGAGCGTGTCTTGTAAAGCCAGCGCAATTGCCAACCCAGCCGCACCGACAATGGCAATGAGAGAGCCGGGCGCGAACCCGAACTGCGTCATCGCCATGAGGATCGCGATGCCCAGGATGACATAGCGCACGATCGAGGCGGAGAAATTGATCAGCGTGTCATCGACTTTGTGGCGGGTATTGGCGCGGGCGCTATACCCTCTCAATGATCGATTGAGCCATGTCGCGAGCAACACGGCCCCACCAATGATGATCAAGCCGGCAACCGCTTTCGGCCAGAAACTCACCAATTCCTGACCGAAATCGAACCCGATGAGCTCAGCGCCGCCTGTAAACACCGCTAAGAAAACCAATAGCTGGGCAACCGGCGCGGCGAGATCCCAAGACGAGCCTGTGAACAAGTCTGGGTCTTTATAAGTGCTGCGGCCAAAGACGCGGACAAACCGTTTGAACGCATAGCCGCTCACATACGCCGCGATCGAGAGCAAAACTAATAACAGGCCCATCCAGGCTTGTGGTGCGATCTGCGCAAGCGCTGGGGGCAGCGTGCTGGTATCGAAGGGCGGGGACAGTAAATTTGGCATCATGTTGGGATGTCACATTCCGGCCGGAACCGCAAAGCCTGCTCGCTCGCGCAACAGCAGCCGCGCAATTATTCACGCTGCATAAACCTAATATCGGCAAGCTGGCAGAGTTAATCTTGTCTGCCTCAAACCAGACTCAATTTGCCGAGATACCGCTTCACATGAGTCTCTTCCTCAGCTTTGCTTTTCCGCTCATCACCGGCAGTGGTCCGATGGACACGGCTCTGCGTGCCACCGAAGCGCCTGAGAGCTTGCGGGCGGCCTTTACCGTTGAGATGAGCAGCGCCAAAGCAAGCCGAACATATGCCTATGACCCACGCGAACCAAAAGGGCGCCAATGGCGGCTTGTCCTGGCCGATGGAGAAGATGGCGATTTGGATCAAGCCGGGGCCGCCTGGGGCGCAGAGATCGCGCCCGATGGCCGTCTCTTCCCGGATGATCTGCGCGCAAGCTTCGGGGAGACCGTCTTTGTCGATGATCTCGGCCCAGCTTGGCGGTTAAAGTTTCAGCACGCGCCGTCTGCCAATGATACAGCGCTCGATGTGTGGGCGACACAGCGTCTGCAGGCGGAAGCCTGGATGGAGCCCATAAGCGGCCGGTTTATGCGCATCGACTATGCCCTACCCCGACCCATTCGTGGTCCTAAGGGGGGCCGCCTGACCAAGTTCAAACAGTCCTACTTGCTCGAGACAGAGCCTGTGTGGGGGCTGACTTATGTCTCCCAGTTTGAGCTTAATTTCGAGGCCAAAGCCGCGTTTCAGACCATCCGCCAGAACTATAAAGCAGTGGTCACCGAAGCAACCTTCTTTTTCGCCAGTCCGGAACTCGAGCAGCATTTTGTTTCTGCCGGTCTTAGCGACTGAACCGACCGCTGAAACTCGGCGCATATCAGTGGTTGCGGAGGCTCCAAGCGCAGTGTATGCAGCGCGCTTCAAATGGTTCGGTAGCTCAGCTGGTTAGAGCGCACGACTCATAATCGTGAGGTCGGGAGTTCAAGTCTCCCCCGAACCACCATTTTCCGCAATGAACTCCGGAACACTAGCTGTAATCGGCAAGCGCTTAACCGCGCATCGGCCGTTTAGCTGCACACTTCAATACGCTTTAGATCCATTTCAAACGGTCCGTCTTGGCCGTCATAGATAATTAAGCCGATTTCGACGACCTCGCTTGGATCAAATACGGCATCAGGGACAGAGCGTCCCCAGATCGAGGCTTTCAGCGTATCGAACGCCAATATGCCATCGCCCCATTCGCCCTCTGGCGCGTCCAATATTGGGGCGCGAAAGGCGATACGGCGATTGTAAGATGTGACATTGGTGCGCAGCGTCATGGAATAGGTACGCGCATCGCGCTTCATATGCACTTTTAGGCGACTTGCGCCCGCCATCACGCCCGGTGGTAATCGCAGGCGTATCGAACTGAAACCGCCGCCATTGGTGTTTGTCACGCCCTCGAACCTTAGAGCGCCCTCTTTCAACACAGAGCCGCCTTCGGACAGACCGCCCATGACGCCATCATTCACGGTTCGCCAAGGGTTGGCCGTATCGCTTACGGAATGCTCTAATAGCGTTTGACACGTTTCTGCCTCTGCCATTGCGTACCCCCCAAATAAGCATGCTGAAATCATCGCGGCGAATGCAACTCGCATTGGCTCTCCTTCTCTCTGTATATTTTACGTTTGCGGTGGACGTCTGGATGTGTGCCGTATGACTGCGCGACAATTCGAGAGCGAGACGCAAAAGCACCGGCCCCTAAGAGGGACCGGTGCAAATGGAAACGCTGTGCGTCAAATCGCGCGGATTAAAAACGCTCCGCGGTATCTTCGTCATTCACGATTCCGTCTTCATTGGTGTCCAGACGGGTGAACATCATTTTGCTCGACGCATGGAATTCATCCAGTGACATCGCTTCATCATCATCTGTGTCCATCACCGTGAAGCGGAAATTCGCGGCTTCGATCGAACGGTCGCGCCGCTCTTCAAGTTGCTGTTCGAGTCGGACTTCATACTCAGAGACATATTCTTCCTGATGCACGACGCCATCACCGTTAAAATCGCGGCGGGCATATCCGTCATTCCGCTCAGCCACGAATTCAGCCATTTCAACTTCGCCATCACCATTGGTGTCGTAGCGATCCATGAAGCCACCTTTGCTGTGCCCACCAGTGTTACGACGTTGCGCGCGCTGTTGGTTTTGCGGAGCCTCAGCATCTTCGGTCGCAGCGTTTGTCGCCTCGTTGAAAGCTGTCATGTCGATATGATCGAGATTTGTCATCTCGGCCACCGTCTCGGTGGCTGGAGTTTCCGCCACAGCCGTAACGCCAATTGCTAAGAACGCTGCTGTTGCAACGGTCATCGTCAAACCTGTTTTCATTTTAAGTTTCCCTCTTAGTTCAATTTGATTGCTTACTTCATGACCTCAAACGTGAGTGAGGTGGTGTAGCCACGCTCATCCGTTTCAGCGCCCGCGGGGGCATCAGCGCGGTGGCGCGTCATGATCATGTATATACCCGGCTCATCGAGCGTGAAGCTCACCTCACCAGCCTCGTCCGTCATTTGGTCAATGCCAAATTGAGGCTCTTCATAGTTCCCGCCCGACCGATAGACGGACATTTCGTGGTCGGCCAAGGGCGCGCCGTCGAACGTCACGGCGATATCGAAAGCCTCACCCGAAAAGATTTCATTGGGATGCGTTTTCGGGACAAATGCGAGGCGCCCAATCGGCGCCAAGGCATCCCAGGTTGGTGCGCCCTTAGAGACATAGACATCTGCTACGGTCTCAGTCTGCGCGGTTTTCACCGCTGTGGCGTCTTCTGGAACTTCTGCGTCCGGACCAAATACAGGGACCCACTCACCGTCCACCATGGCGCGTTTGCTTTTGCGTCCAAGGCGCACACCCGTGGTCAGGCGATATGTCCCGTCTGATTCTAGCCCATTCTCAAGGACCACAAGTTGTCGCAAATCAGTCTTCGTATCGAAATCCTCGCGCGATCCGTCCGGCAGAACAACGTGATAGTCATCCGACTTCACGGCGATCTCCGGCATCGGAAAGTCCTCTGTGAATGAGCATTGCACCGTCACCAGTTCGCCCTCAGACGTATTGAAGACGCTGGGCAGCATATAAGACGTATGCGCGGCGGCGGTCGCCCCCGTGATCAAGGTCGCCGTACTTACAAGCAGCGCTGAGCGAATGAGCTTCATTTCTGCGTTTCTCCTAAAAAATGAGTAGCCAAGCATTGCCATTGATTATACGAGAATGCAAATCATTTGCAAAATGAAATTTGTCAGTGGAACACTTAAAATGCTGCGCACCTTCTCTCGCCTCGCGATCGCCGGTTTAAGCTTCTTCAGTTTCGTCTGTTCCGGGGCTTTGGCCGAGACCTTTACACGAAGTCACGACTTTGTTCTCGGAACACATCTCGACCTGGTGATTGTGACGGGCTCTGAAGATACCGCTGATCAGGTTGAAACAGCAGTTTTGACTGAAATTGATCGCTTGAATGCGATCTTGAGCACCTATGACCCCGAGAGCGAAATCTCCGCTCTGAACGTGGCCAGCTCGGCAACCCTCTCAAGTGACCTCTTTGCGGTCGTAGATTCATGCGAGGCGTTCCGAGAGCAGACACGCAATGCGCTCAGTTGCCGGATCGGTGACTTGCTCACCACCTGGCAAGCGGCTGAAGATGCAGGGGAAGCCCCCTCCCGGGCGCGGCTGCGTCTCACCGCTGGCGAGATCCGGCGCGCGAACCTCAACATGGATGAAAGCGCATCGTCACTTGACCGCCCAGACATCGTGAAATTTCAACTCAATGCGCTGGCAAAGGGCTATATCATCGATCGAGCCTTGGAAGCGGCGCTAGCGGCAAGCTCAGACTTGGACGGCATCCTGATCAATATTGGCGGAGACATCAAAGCCTGGGGGCAAAGCCCAGATGCCACCTCATGGACAGCGGCCATCAAAGCGGCACGGTCTGAATCTGGCGATGGGGTTGATCTCACTTTTGGCGCGGGCGCGCTCGCCACCAGTGGCCGAGGCCCGCGCGACCGAGAAATCGAGGGTAAGTCTTATTCCCACATCATTTCCCCCAAAGACGGATGGCATGTCACTGGGATATCGCAAGCCAGTGTGTTCGCAGAAGATGCCATGACAGCAGACGCGCTTGCGACCGCGCTTCTGGTCATGCCGTTGAATGATGGTGTCGCTCTGATTGAGTCGATTGAAGGTGTAGAAGCCCGCATCGTTGCAGATGACGGCCGGGCATATCCTTCCAGCGGTTGGTCTGCCCTTGAAATCGGATCGAGCGAGGCGCAAGCAAATGGTGATTGGCCGAGTGGCTATGCGTTCTCAGTCGACTTTGTTATTCCCGAGCTCGACGTGGCCAATTATGAGCGCCCTTATATCGCCGCGTGGGTGGCCGACTCCAATCGCAAACTGGTTCGCATTCTATTGCTCGCAGGTCCTGAAGAGCGCTGGATGGAAGAGAATTATTATTGGCATCGTCGCTTCGGCCGAAAAGCGGGCAGCTTGCCAGATGCCCTCTCCGAGCCGACCCGAAAACCAGGACAATACCTGATCCAATGGGATGGATTGGATCATGATGGCGCCCCCGCTCCTGCGGGCGATTACGTGTTGCATATCGAGGCGGCACGTGAACACGGCGATCACCAACACGAAAGTTTCGAGATAACGCTTGGTTCAGATCCGTTTTCGATTGAACGGCCTGCGGGCAATGAGCTCGGCGACATATCCGTATCCTTCGGAGCGGCATCATAGCGGACGGCATGACTTCTCCACCTCAAACCATGGCTCCAAAGCCTGCGAAAAAGAGGTTCAATAAAGGCGCGTTCTATCGAACGAGCCGGATGCTACACGGCTATTTGTCGGCCGCCGCCTTTTTGTTGTTGATGTTTTTCGCAGCCTCCGGATTGCTGTTAAATCACCCGAGCTGGTTCGGTGCCGATCGTCAGGAGGCCGATCCGGTCATCTTGGCTCTGGACATCGAATTATTGGAAAACGCGCAAGCAAGCGAAACACCTGAGCAAGCCTTTGAAGACCTGATCCGAGACGCCGCCGAGGTTCGAGGCAAACTCAAAGATGCGAGCATTTCAGACAGCGATGCCATGCTCCGTTTTGCAGGCGTGAAAGGTGGGACGGATGTGTTCATCGATTTCGAGCTTGCCGAAGCTGAAGTCGAAGTCTCAAAGGCCAACCTGACATCAATTGTCCACGACTTGCACCGTGGAAAGGATGCCGGACAAGTCTGGAAATTGATGATCGATATTACCGCGATTCTGATCCTGGCGATGTCGCTTATCGGCCTGATCCTGTTCTTTTCGTTGCGCTTCCGACTGGGCAACGCGATGCGCATCATGGGCGCGACGCTCATCGTGTTTGTCGGATTGTTCGTCTTTTTCGTCCCTTAAGGGCAGAGGGCCCTATTTCGGGACCGCGTCAAACGACCAAGAGTGGGTCCCACCGGATGGCGGCGCGGGATAAGGCGCGATACGCTTGAGTTCTTTGATCACGCGGCGATCCCAGGTCTTATCGCCTGACGCTCGCAAGACCCGCACCTCAAGCACATTGCCATGCGCATCGATGGTGATGGAGATTTTGGAACTGCGCCGCGCATTCGTATCGAATTTCCGCGCTTGGCGCATATGCCGCATAAGCGCGCCATTATAATTGTCCTCAGCCGCATTGCCGAGCTCTGCGCTCGCAATGTCTGAGCTGGCTGCCTCATCATTGCTCTCCGCTTCAGGACCGGTCTTGGCGGCTGATCCGGGATGAGAGGGCGCGTCACTGGTTGGAGCCTGCTCAGATTGGGCCGTAGAGGACTCGGTGTCTGGAACCTCATTCACGGTTGCGTCTGACGGAGCTTCAGAGGTCGGTGCCTCTACCGGCGCAGGCTCCTCTAACACTTCAGGTTCAGGAACGATTTCAGGGGCTGGCTCAGGGTCCGCCTCCTCGATCTCTGGCTCAGGCATCGGTTCGGGCTCCGGTGCCGGCTCGATGGGCTCAGGTTTTGGTTCTGGCTCGATCGGTTCGGGGTCAGGAGCTTGTTCTGTGACAGGTTCAGAGGGCGCTTCAGACTCCGGTTCAGCCGGCACCTCCGAAGGAGGATCCATGAGCTCCTCGCCGACTGTGACTGAATCATCGGAAACCGGCTCGTCAGTGGGCATAAGCGAGATGCTGAT
>JBCBDI010000137.1:0-7085 GCA_038529885.1 Pseudomonadota bacterium | reverse complement strand
GCAAGCAACGATTGCGAATTTAGATCGGTCGAGCGCCTGACCGGCCATGTCTCTAGGCGCAATCGTGATGCGGCCTGCGAACTCCTCGGCAAAGCCGGGTTCGATCTCGGTATCGATCACCACGGTGATGTTGATCGTGGTTTTCGCTAAGAGTCGAACTTTGCGGCGCGCTTCCTCGCCGCCACCGAAAACGGTGACGTGGGCATCGTCTGTATAGAAAAACGCTGGGAAGAGTCGCATACGCTAGAAGTTCCGTTCAATCGATCGATGGGCGAGAAATGAGTTGACGAGGCGGTTTCAGCAACCGAAAGAGCCTTATTCTATTGTTTAGAGAAACTACAATCAAAATCTGGTTATAGACGTGTACCATGTCTGATACAAATGATCGCCTCCCTCCGCTGAACGCATTGCGGGCATTTGAAGCTGCCGCGCGCCGTTTGTCATTCACCAAAGCCGCGGACGAGTTGAATGTCACGCCCGGGGCCATCTCGCAACATATTCGCCAGCTGGAAGACTATGCTGGCACGCCGCTGTTTAAGCGGACCGGCCGCAGCGTGTTGCTGACCGATGCCGCGCAAGCTGCCCTGCCTCTGGTGCGTGAGGCGTTTGACCAAATCGCTGAGGCGGGCCGCATCATGCAGGCGCCGGCGCGCAAAGGCCGTGTCATGGTCAGCTCGGCGCCAAGTTTCGCAGCCAAGTGGCTAGCCCCGCGCCTCGACCGGTTCCACAGCGCCAATCCGAGTATTGAAGCCTGGGTCAGCGCCGATAGCGGGATCACCGATTTTACCACCGCAGATGCCGACTTCGCCATTCGCTATGGCGGCGGCGAATATGACGGTCTGAAATCAGAGAAACTGCTCGATGAAATTGTTCTCCCGATTTGCTCGCCGCAGCTTTTGGAAGGGCCGGATGCGATCCGCAAACCTGCCGATCTTGCCAAGCATACGCTGATCCATGATGTCAGCGCCGAAGTGGACCCGTCCTGCCCAGACTGGACCAGTTGGCTGAAAGCGCGCGGCGCTGGCGCGGAAGTTGATGGCACGCGCGGGCCACGGTTCAACCAATCTGCGCTCGCGATTGAGGCGGCGGCTACGGGGCGCGGCGTGGTGCTCGCTAAGCGCGCCATTGCATCAGCCGACATCGCCGCCGGACGCCTGATTGCACCCTTCGCCGATGGCTCGATCAGTGTCGACTATGGCTATTGGCTTGTCTGGCCTAAAGGGCGTCACCTCACTGAGGATGTGCGGGCCTTCATTAAATGGGTCAAAGCCGAAGCAGCCGCGAGTGAAGTGGCCGGCGTTTAGGTCGGGCTCGGCGGTTCAGCCGTTTCGGGTTTGGTATCCGTCTTCGATTGCTGCGCGACCAACCGATCCACATAATTGGTATAGGTCAGAGGGAAGGTCCCGCGCCGCTTGGTGCGGATCCACTCGGCTTTGAAATGCGGGGCCGCCAGCATGCGAACGATCGTATTGGCCCGCGCATCTACCGTGCGCTCGTCGACGAGGTTTTCCTGTTCAATCGTCCAGCCGCCGACATGGGCTTGCAGCATCATCGTGAAGAACCAGTTCAAGCGTGCTTTGATGGCGTCAGAACTCGGCGTTTCGCCGCGCAGCACGCGGCTATAGTGTGCCGCAAGGTCTGGGTCTTGAACCATAATCTCCATCGGCGGAATGAAGCGATCAATAGCGCGCTGGGTCATGTCGGCGCGGGCTAGGCGATTGGATTGGCGCAGTTGTAATCCAACAAAGCCGAGCGAGACTAGGATCAATCCCACGGCGATGATTTGAGTGAGGTAATAGAGGCTTTCTAAACTCATCCGATCCCCCTGATGACGAGCGGCAAAACTGCACGTCCCGGCGCCTGGGGTCAAATCTGACAGCAGCTTAATTCGCCGGTCGACAGGATTTGTGTCAGTCGCATCCGAAATGCTCATATTAAAGTCGCATTTCGGACCGAATGACGCGCGAAATGCGCACTTGTGAAAGAACGTGTGGTGACCTCGCTTAGGACTAATGCTAACGCGCGCACCAAATCAAAGAATTGAGAAGACAAATGTACCGATTTTTGGTCCTGCTGGTGTCCTGTTTGGTCCTCCCCGCCAGCCTAAGTTTAGCCGAAGAAGACTACCATACGCGAGGCTGGGTAGAGCATGCGCGCATCCTGCCTGATCGCTTGCTGATGTCCGCCAAGCTCGACAGCGGCGCGCGGACAACGTCGATCCATGCCGAAATCCTGCCCATCGATATTGCCGAAGATAAGGTTGAGGAAAGCGAGCTCTTCCGTTGGCTCGCAGATCAAGAATCGGATGCCGTCGCCATGTTCAGCATGAAGATGATTGATGGCCTGGTCCCCGATGATCCACCGGCTGACGATATTGAGGCGATGGAAAGCGCATTGATGGATGGCGAAATGCCAGAAACTGTCACCTTCCGCCTGACCAGTCGCGGCGGCAAAGAAGGTATTTATACCGCGCCAGTTGTGCGCTGGGTGTCGATCCGTCGGCGCGGTGGCGGATCGATCGTGCGACCGGTTGTAATGATGGACATGTGCATTGCCGGTCGACGGGTTCAAGGCGAGGTTAATCTGGCGGATCGGTCCGGGTTCAACTACCCGCTTTTGATTGGGCGCAACATGTTGCGCGACGCCGCGATCAGCATTGATTCGCGCCAAATCTTCGCTTCGAAACGCGCTTGTCCAAAGGGCGAATAGGGCGCGGGGTTCAGTCTCCGGGAACCTACTTATACCGAGCAAAGTCCGGCTTTCTTACATTCAATTGAGCACAATTGAATGGAGGTAAGGCATGTCTGTGACCGTGATGCTTGGCGGATCTGGCAAGGAAATGTTCGTTGCCACTGAAACGGCCATTTCGCTGACCAAACAATTGAAAACCAATTTGCATGGGGTCTGCGCTCTGCCCGACCCCGCCGCCTCAGTGGTCTACATAACCGGGGCTGAAACGGTGATCCTTGGCGGGGCGGCCATCAACTCTTTACGCGAGGCGCAGGATAAGCTTGTGGCTGACCTCAAAGCTGGCTTTGAAGCGCAAGTTGCGTCCGCCGGATCTTGGTTACACGGCGATTTCAAGAAACAAACCGGCTCGATGGCTTGGCATGGTGCGGCGGCGGCATCGCTCGCGGATGCATTTGTTCTACCGCATAGCGCAACCGATTCGACGCATCCTCTGAATGATGCGTTCGAACATGTCTTGATGGAAGCCAAACTGCCGGTGGTCTTGGCGCCGAAAACCGTGCAAGCGTCCGACACGTGTTTGATCGCGTGGGATGGAAGCCCAATCGCGGCAAGAGCGGTACGGATGCATCTGCCGCTTATTCGAAGTTTCGAAAATGTCGTGATCGCCCAGAACCCCACCAAGTTGCGTCATCAATGGTCGCAAGTGTGTGACGGCTCGCTCGAGCGCCTGACTGAATGGCTGCAAGAAGAACGTTTGTCCGTCTCCCATGTCGAAATTGACGGACCTGTCTCGGATGGCGTGTTGAGCGCCGCGAAGGCTCAGAATGCATCCGTGATCGTCATGGGCGCCTATGGCCACAATCGGCTGGGACAGTTGCTGTTCGGCGGCACCACGAGCAGAATTTTACACCACGACGACGCCCCGGCGCTCGCCCTTTGTCACTAGGAGAAAAGCAATGTCTTTAAAACAAATCGTTCTGAGATTGGCCCGTAATCCTGACCGTCCTGACGGGGATGATAGCATTGGCTATGTGCTGGTTGCGCCGCTCTCCCCAGACGGCCTGATCAATCTAGATGAATGGCGCGCTGACCGTGAGAAATGCAGGGTGGTGCGCTTCCATCCTGATCCAAACGAGAAAGCGGATGGATGGTTGACCCACAATGGCAGCAAATGGCGCTTCCATTATGATGAAGATCACGAGGGTCCCGATGAAGGTGGCTACCGATTAGGGGATCATGCCTTTCGCCCGGGCGAATATGTCACTGTCGCTCATCATGGCGAAGACGCGCTGGTCTATCGCGTGACCGAGGTATTGCCCTATCATGAGACGCAGCCGTCCTGATATGAGCTGGGGACAAAGGGTCACAGCGACGGTGACCCGGCCTCTGCTATGGGCGGGCCACGATGGTTTGGACGTTTCTTCGGACTTTGCTTTTAGTGCTGGCAAGCTTTGGCTATTTGGCCAATGGCGCGCAGGCGCATCTGCATGTTTCCGGTAGCGAGTCCATGGACCTGATGATGTGTGGCACGGGCAGTGCGCGCACGATCAGCATCGAAATCCCGGGCGAGCCGATCCAAGAAACTGAAGATAATTGTTGTGGCGACTGTGTGCCGTCCGTGACGACCGGGCCACCAGACGCACCATCTTTTAAATCGGTTCTGATCTTCGCCGATCCCGTTCCCTCAAACTTGCCATTGGCGGTCTCACCGCGCGCGCCCCTTTGGCCGGGCGCGCCGCCTCAAGGCCCACCTTACACACTCAAAGCCTAAGAACCGTAAAACCTTAAACCCAAGAGGGCGCGATGACTTGCGCTCCGCTTTGAGACCATTGCAATGAAACACTTATTCCTGGCGAGCGCTGCGCTCGCTTACGTCGCCATGCCTGCCACCGCCCATGAAGGGGATGGCGGCAAGGTCACCTATGCCTCTGACCATGCGCCGATCGGCGTAATGGCCGACCACCGCCACAAGAAGGGCGAGTGGATGACCTCTTACCGCTACATGTATATGGACATGTCGGGGAACCGCGACGGGACGGACAGTCTCTCGCCAGAGGAGATCGTGACCACGGCTCCCAACCCATTTGCCAACCCGCCCATGATGCCGTCCACTTTGCGTGTGGTGCCAACGGATATGCCCATGCAAATGCATATGGTCGGCGGCATGTATGGCCTGACTGACCGGATCACACTGATGGCTATGGGCATGTATGTGACCAAGGAAATGGATCACATCACGTTCCAAGGGCCGATGGGCACGACCCGTCTTGGCGAGTTTACGACCGAAACATCGGGCTTTGGCGACACGACTGTCGGCGCGATTGTCGGTCTCGATGATGGCTCAAATGAGCACCGTCAGATCAATGTCGGGATCGCGCTCTCGCTGCCGACGGGATCGATTGAAGAGACCGATCAAATCCTCACCCCAATGGGCACGACACCCAGCCCGCGCCTGCCTTATCCGATGCAGCTCGGCTCTGGCAGTTTTGACTTTAAGCCGTCTTTCACGGCGCGCTCGCGCACCGGAAAATGGAGCTATGGCGCGCAAGCCTCAGCGGTCATTCGCCTGGACGAAAATGATGAAGGCTACACGCTCGGCGACATTGCTGAAGCGACCGGCTGGCTCGCCTATGAGCCGCAGCCCTGGGTGTCGGTTTCCGGGCGTTTGAAAGCCAAAAGCGTCGGCCAGATTGATGGCACGGATCCGCTGATCCGCGCGCCTGTGCAGACGGCAGATCCGGCCAATCATGGCGGCGAAACGCTAGAGGCTTTGGTCGGGGTCAACCTCGCAGGGCAAACCGGGTGGCAGAAGGTTCATCGGATTGCGGCTGAGATCGGGCTTCCGCTCCATCGCGACTTGAACGGGCCGCAATTGGAAACGGACCTGACGTTCACGCTCGGATGGCAGAAAGCCTTCTAAACGAGCCAAATCAAAGCGAGAGGGCCGGGCAGACGCTCGGCCCTTTTTTATTCGGGGGACTGCCCCGTAGACCACGCTCCGGAATCGTTTAAATCGAATCCCATGTCCAAGCTCTACTTCACCTATAGCGCGATGAATGCGGGGAAGTCGGCCATCCTGCTGCAGGCGGCATACAATTACCGCGAGCGGGGGATGAATGTGATGCTGTGGACGTCCGGTCATTATGGCGTCGCGCCCGACGCTGAGATGGGGTCAATCGAGTCGCGGATTGGCCTGCAAGCCGATGCGCATCTCTACCGCGCAAAGACGGACCTGTTCGACGCGATCGCAGCGCAGCATTCAGCAACGCCTCTCAGCGCCATATTTTTTGACGAAGCCCAGTTCCTGACCAAGGAGCAAGTCTGGCAATTGGCGCGCGTCGGGGATGAGCTCAAGCTACCCGTGCTTTGCTATGGTTTGCGGACAGACTTCCAAGGCGAACTGTTCGAAGGTTCTTCCGCTTTACTCGCGATCGCCGATGATCTGCGTGAAGCCCGCACGATCTGTCATTGCGGACGCAAAGCGACCATGACGGCGCGCATGGATGAGGCTGGCAATGCCCTGACCGAGGGCGACCAAGTGAGCGTCGGCAAGGAAGTCTATGTCTCGCTCTGTCGCTATCATTGGAAAGAAGCTTTGGGGCGCTAAGACCGCAATCGGTGCCCAATCCTGCCACAATGAGTCTTTACTCACATTCTGGGGCGACAGAATGGAGCGTATCATGCGCGCGCGAAAGAATGGTGTTCGAAACAGCCTAATTTGCGGCTTGATCACGATTATTACCTTTATCGGCATTGGCCTTGCGGCGAGTGCGCAAGAGGCACCGGGATCTGCCGAGATCGACTATGCTGGCTTTCTCGAGCTGAGCGAAGACGTCTTCGAACTGCGCGAGGATCGGCTGCTTGATCTCGACGCGTTCAACCAAATGGCGGCCGAGCCCAATACGATCATTCTGGATGCCCGCAGCCGCTACGCCTTTGAAATGGGCCACATTGAGGGCGCGGTGAATCTGCCATTTTCAGACTTTACCGATGAAAAGCTCGCAGAGGTGATCCCGTCACCGGACACGCGCGTGCTGATCTATTGCAACAATAATTTCAGCGATGATGCTGAGCCCATCCCGCTTAAACGCATCTCATTGGCGCTGAACATCCCAACCTTCATTAATCTCTACGGCTATGGCTATGAGAATATCTATGAATTGGGCGTGCTGACCGAGACCACGAACGAAGATGTGAACTGGGTGGCGGGTGATATCCCCCTCTAAAAAGCGGGCCTAAATCGATTTAGCTCTGCTAATGCGTTCATTCGAACCCTTGCAAAAAACGGTCAGATCATACATCTGCGCGTCTTGAGAATGGTTCTTAGGAGATCGTGATGACCGCAACTGCTGATGCGCCGGTAAAGAAAGTGAATCCGAACGCCCCGACTGAAG
>JBCBDI010000136.1:0-7159 GCA_038529885.1 Pseudomonadota bacterium | reverse complement strand
ACCAAGCAATTGCTTCCCAAATAAACGGCCGCTCAATCGCATCTGGCAGCGTATTGGCGAGCATGGCGGCAAGACAAATGCACAAAGCGATCGCCAACTTACCCTGCAAAAGGTGGCGCGCATCGCGAAACGACAATGCCGCAATCAGCAGCAAGATCGTAATCGTCGCAAATCGAAAAGTAATGTCCGCCAGTAACATGCGCCTAGTCCTGCCTGCATTCGCTGGTTCGTCAAGCGCAGCCCTTTGGCTCTAGCCAAGGCGGCCAGTTCTCAATAACAGGGCTCAAAGGTTTCAAATCATAGTAAAAGATCAGAAAATGCGCCTGTCTCGCTATTTCATTCCTGTCTCGAAAGACGTCCCCGCGGATGCGACCATTGCCAGCCACAAGCTGATGCTGCGCACGGGCATGGTCCGCCAAAACGGAGCTGGGATTTATTCCTGGCTGCCGCTCGGCTTTCGGGTCCTGAAGAAGATTGAGCAAATCGTGCGTGAGGAAATGGACCGCGCCGGGGCCATCGAAATGCTGATGCCGACGCTGCAGCAGGCGGATCTTTGGCGTGAGTCTGGACGCTATGACGATTATGGCGCGGAAATGCTGCGGATCACGGACCGGCATGAACGCGACATGCTGTACGGCCCGACCAATGAAGAGATGATCACCGATATCTTCCGGTCCTTCGTGAAGAGCTATAAGGCGCTGCCGATCAATCTCTATCACCAGCAATGGAAGTTCCGGGATGAGATCCGCCCCCGCTTCGGCATCATGCGTGGGCGCGAATTCCTGATGAAAGACGCTTACAGCTTTGACCTGTCGGAAGAAGCGGCACGGATTTCCTATCAGAAAATGTTCGCCGCCTATCTCAACACGTTTGACCGAATGGGCATTACCGCAATCCCGATGCAGGCCGATCCAGGGCCCATTGGCGGCGATCTCAGCCATGAATTCCTGATCCTCGCCGATAGCGGCGAGAGCGAAGTCTATTGCGATAAGTCCGTGCTTGATGTGCCAGCACCCGGGCGCGATTTCGACTTTGATGATTTGGATGCACTGAAAGACGAGATGACCAAGCGCACGCAATTCTATGCGGCTACCGATGAGAAGCATGATGAGGCCGCCTTTGCTGCCATCCCGGAAGATCGCCAGGTCAAAGCGCGGGGCATTGAGGTTGGACACATCTTCTATTTCGGGACCAAATATTCAGACCCGATGAAGGCCGAGGTGCAGACTTCTGAAGGCGATCTCGTCACCATTCATGGCGGCTCTTACGGAATTGGCGTGTCGCGCTGTGTCGGTGCGATCATTGAGGCGAGCCATGATGAGAATGGCATTATCTGGCCAGACGAAGTTGCGCCATTTGGGGCGGGCATCATCTCAATGAAACCTGACGCTGACGATGTCGCGGCGGTCGCGGATGAGGCCTATGCGAAACTTCTCGCTGCCGGCAAAGACCCGCTTTATGATGAGTCCTCAGACCGGGCGGGGCCAAAATTTGCGCGTATGGAACTGATCGGTTTGCCTTGGCAAATCACAGTCGGACCGCGCGGCGTGAAGAGCGGAACCGTCGAGCTGAAACGCCGCGCGACTGGGGAGAAAGAGGATCTCTCGCTGGAGTCGGCGCTAAACAAGGTGTGTGGGTAGGGCGTGCGCACCATGGTCACAATCGCCCCTCATCCTGAGCGAAGTCGAAGGACGAGGGGCTGGGTGTTTGGAGGCTGGCCATCCTTCGACTTCGCTCAGGATGAGGCGAGTTGTTTTGCTCAGGTTACGGCGAGTTGTAAGCACGCGCACCCATCATCACGTTTTATCCATAATTGCCCAATAGGCCTCATCTCATGAGCCGGGCGACCCCATTTGGACAAGTCGAGCGTACCCTGGCGTGGCGCTATTTAAGAGCGACCCGCGCCAATGGGGGCGTGTCTGTCGTTTCGATCGTCTCCTTTGTCGGGATATTGCTCGCTGTCATGGCGCTGATCGTCATCATGTCCGTGATGAGCGGGTTCCGCGCGACCTTGCTCGATGCCATGCTGGGCGGGCAGGGACATGTCTTTGTCTATACCCAAGATGAGTCCGAGGAGAGCATCGACACCCTCGCGCTTCAGATCGAAGCCTTGCCGGAAGTTGATCAGGCCATGCCGATCATCGAACAGCAAGTGTTGGCCACCACGGATCGCCGCCAAAGCGGGGCGATTGTGCGCGGGGTCAGGACCGATGATCTCGATAATTTGCCCTTCCTAGAGGGCGGCGCGGACGCGGCCCGCGCTTTTGGGTTCGGCGATGGTAAGAATGGCGGCGACACGATCATGGTTGGCCGCTTCCTCGCCGCAGAGCTGGGTCTGTATCCAGGCGACAAGCTCACCCTGATCGCGCCGGATGGCATCCAAGGGCCCTTCGGCGTCACCCCGCGGCGCAAAACTTATACAGTGGGGCAGTTCTTCCAGACTGGCAGTGTCGAGCTCGATCAGCTTTACATACTTATGCCGGTGGAACAGGCGCAGCTCTTCTTCGGGCGCAAAGGCGTTTATGACAAAATCGATCTTCGCCTGCCGGAGCCAATGAATACAGAAACGGCCGAAGCAGCCGTTCAGCGCGCGATTGATTATCGCTTCCCGACCCAGAGCTGGAAGGTGCAACGCGAAGCCTATTTCAACGCTCTGAATACCGAGCGCTCAATGATGATGATCATCATGTTGATCCTCATCGTGATTACCTCGCTGAACATCATTACTGGCGTGGTGATGCTGGTGAAGAATAAGACCAGCGACATCGCGATCCTGCGCACCGTGGGGACTTCGCGTGGATCAATCATGCGCATCTTCTTGATGATTGGCGCTTTGCTGGGGCTCACGGGTGCACTGATTGGGGCGGTGCTGGGCGTCGTTGTGGTGATGAACATCAATGTTGTGGTGGATGCGATTGGCTTTGTGATCCAACGCGAATTGTTCCCGCCGACCGTTTATGGATTGGACGGATTGCCCGCCGTTTTGAACTGGGCCGAAGTCACTTTTGTCACGCTTTGGGCGATGGCCATGTCTATGTTCGTCACGATTTGGCCTGCCTGGGCGGCGGCGCGACTCGATCCGGTAGATGCATTGAGGTTTGAGTGATGAGTGCGGTGCTCGAACTTCGCGATATTGTCCGTGAGTATAAGTCCGAAGGCGGCGTCTTACGGGTTTTGGAGGGCGCGAACCTGGTGCTCAATCCAGGGGAATTGGTTGGCCTGATTGGGCCGTCCGGCTCGGGAAAATCGACGCTCTTGCACACAGCTGGGTTGCTCGAAAAGCCGGAAGGCGGATCAGTGCTGCTCGAGGGCACTGATTGTATGGCCTTGAACGATGCGGGCCGCACGCGCCTTCGCCGAGAAAAGCTTGGCTTTGTCTATCAGTTCCACCATTTGCTGCCCGAGTTTAATGCCCGCGATAATGTCGCCATGCCGCTCATGGTTGGCGGAATGGCGCGGCGCAAAGCGCGGGTAAAGGCGGAAGCCTTGCTCGCTGAGATGGGGCTCTCAGAACGCCTTAAGCACCAACCCGGACAGATGTCGGGCGGGGAACAACAACGCGTCGCGATTGCACGTGCTCTGGTCAATGATCCACGCTTGGTGATCGCCGATGAGCCGACCGGCAATCTCGACCCGGCAACGACGGAACGTGTGTTCGAGAGCTTGATCCGTATGGCCCGCAGTGAAGGCGCGGCGGTCTTGGTCGCCACTCACAATATGGCGCTGACGCAGCATATGGACCGCGTCCTCACGTTGCAGGATGGGAAACTCACAGATTTCGTTCCTGCGAACTGAGGTTCTGCTTTTGTTCTTTGCTTAAATCTGGTAACGTGATCGCACAGGTCAGGGGTCTGTGCGTCCATTCTTCATCTCGGTGAGAATCGCGTCAGACCAGTGTTCAATCAGATCGGGTCTGGAGCAGGTTTTGGGTCAAACGCCTTTCATTCATCTCGCGGTTCGAACCTCGTTCTCGCTGCTCGAAAGCATGATCACCACCAAGGGGCTGACCAAATGGTGTGAGACGCAAGGCATGCCCGCGGTCGCGGTGACCGACCGGAACAATCTGTTTGGCGCGCTGGAGCTGTCTGAAAGCCTCGCCGGTGCGGGCATTCAGCCGATCATGGCGGTTTGCTTTGATGTCACCGATGGAGCGCACCAGGAGACGGTGACGCGGCTCTCGCTCTATGCGCAAAACAAGCAGGGCTATGAACGCCTCATGGCGCTGTCATCCTATGCCTATCTCGATGCCGAAGATGGCGTTCCGCGCATCCACCAGAAATATCTTGAAGAGAAGACCGATGGCCTGATCGTTCTCACTGGCGGCGCACAAGGCGATGTCGCGCGCTTGCTCTTGAAGGGCAAACCGGCAGAGGCGAAATCGGCACTAGAGACTTTGGCGGCGAACTTCCCAGGCCGCTGCTATGTCGAGATTACCCGGCATGGGTCGGTCGAAGAGGTGCAAACCGAGCCGGGTCTGCTCGCGCTCGCTTATGAGCTAAACTTGCCCATCGTCGCGACGCATGATGCCCGCTTCATGAAGGCCGATGATGCCGAAGCGCATGACGCGATGATGTGTATCGCCAATGGGGCTTATCTCGGCCAGGATGATCGCCCGCAAGTTGAGGCGCAGCAATATCTCAAAACCGAAGCTGAGATGCGAGAGCTGTTCGCCGATCTGCCAGAAGCGATTGAGACGACCGCGGAGATCGCCAGACGCTGCGGCATTCGCTCAACCAAGCATAAGCCGATCCTGCCCAATTTTGGCGATGGCTCGCGCTCTGAGATTGATGAACTAAAGCTGCAAGCCAAGGAAGGGCTCGAGGCCCGATTGGAAGCAGCGCCGCAGCTCTATGCTACGCGCGAGACTTACTTCGAACGCTTGGATTATGAGCTCGGCATTATCGAGCGCATGGGCTTTCCGGGCTACTTCCTGATCGTTGCGGACTTTATCAAATGGGCCAAGGATCAGGACATCCCGGTCGGGCCAGGCCGGGGCTCGGGCGCGGGTTCATTGGTGGCCTGGGTTCTGACCATTACCGATCTGGATCCGCTCCGGTTTGACCTTCTGTTCGAACGTTTCTTGAACCCAGAACGGGTTTCGATGCCCGACTTCGATATCGACTTCTGTCAGGAACGCCGCGGCGAAGTGATCCGCTATGTGCGGGATAAATATGGCGCTGAATCGGTCGCGATGATCATCACCTTCGGGACGCTGCAAGCGAAAGCTGTGGTCCGCGATGTTGGGCGCGTGATGCAAATGCCTTATGGTCAGGTCGACCGCCTCGCGAAACTGATCCCGTTCAATCCGGCCAAACCGCCTAAGCTTTCCGAAGCGATCGATGATGAGCCGAAATTTGATGAAGAGATTAGTCGCGACCCGCGGGTTGGCGAACTGCTCGAGACCGCGCTTGCGCTAGAAGGCATGTACCGAAACGCTGGCACCCACGCGGCTGGCGTGGTCATCGGCGACCGTCCGCTGACCGAACTCGTGCCGCTCTATAATGACCCGCGTGCCGACCTACCGGCGACACAGTTCAACATGAAATGGGCTGAATCTGCGGGACTGGTGAAGTTTGACTTCCTCGGCTTGAAAACTCTCACCGTGATTGATCGCGCGCTGAAATTTATTCGCCGCGATGGCGGCGATGTCGGGCCCGAATGGTACAGCCTCGACGATGCCGAAACCTATCAGCTGATGGCCTCTGGTGAGACGCTTGGCGTGTTCCAGCTCGAAGGCCAAGGCATGCGCGATACGCTGCGCAAAGTCCGCCCCGGCAATCTGGAAGACGTGATCGCGATCATCTCGCTCTATCGTCCAGGTCCGATGGACAATATCCCGGTCTATGTGGCGGGTAAGGAAGATCCGAAAACGATCAAGTATCAGCACCCTGACCTCGAACCGATCCTGCAGGCAACCTATGGTGTGCCGGTCTATCAGGAACAGGTCATGCGGATGGCGCAAGAGATTGCGGGCTATTCGCTCGGCGAAGCGGACCTTTTGCGCCGCGCCATGGGTAAGAAAAAGCTCGAAGAAATGGTCGCCCAGCGCGAGCGCTTCTTGAAAGGCGCACTGGAGCTAAAAGGCATCGAAGCGCCGCTTGCCAATGATATCTTCGACACAATGGAAAAGTTTGCGGGCTATGGCTTCAACAAGTCACACGCAGCCGCTTATGCGTTGATCGGCTATCACACCGCCTATTTGAAACGCCATTTCCCAGTCGCCTTCTTGGCTGCGTCGATGAGCCTTGATCTGCACAATACCGATAAGCTTGCGGCCTTCTTCCAAGAGGCGCGGCGTCTGAAAATCCCGGTTGTCGCGCCGAATGTGAACGCCTCGACCGCCGACTTTGATGTCGATGACGGATCCATTGTCTACGCCCTCGGCGCGTTGAAAGGCGTCGGCCCGGAAGCGATGAAGCATTTGGTGGCTGAGCGCACAGAAGGCGGCGCTTATAAGTGCCTCCACGATTTTGCCGAACGCGTGGACCCGAAAGATATCAATAAGAAGTGCTTTGAGCAGCTCTCCAAAGCGGGGGCCTTTGACGGTCTGGAGCCCAATCGCGCACGCGCTTTGAAGGCCTCGCCTATGCTCGCCTCGGCCTGCGCCGCGTCAGCGGAAGACCGTGCCGGCGGGCAGGGCGGTCTGTTCGGAGATGCAGAACCGGCCATGCGAACCGATCTACCGAAAGCGGCAGCTTGGAACATGCAGGAAAAGCTCGACCAAGAGTTTGCCGCGATCGGGTTCTACTTCTCTGGCCACCCGCTCGACGATATTCTCGACAGTCTCGAAGATGGCCGCATCACCTACGCGATGAATATTGAAGACAACGCCGTCGATGGAAAACCGCTCGAGCTGATTGGCGTGGTCCGTCGCCGGGTCGAAAAGCCAGCGCGAAACGGCGGCAAGTTTGCGTTCCTGACCCTGTCTGACCCAACCGGTGAGGTGGAGCTAATGGTGATGCCGGAATTGCTTTCGGATGTCCGCGAGCAATTGGAACCCGGCTGCGCCGTTGTGATCCTAACAGAAGTGCGCCGCCGCGATGATGAAATTCGCCTCTCCGCGCGTCGTGTTCAGCCGATTGAACAGGCCCGTATCGCTAAAAAAGCCCCTGCGCTTTCGGTTAAGCTTGAAAAGGGCGCAGATGTCTCCGGCTTGGCC
>JBCBDI010000135.1:0-7172 GCA_038529885.1 Pseudomonadota bacterium | reverse complement strand
GGAAGAGAAGAAAGCCACGCTCGACACACTCGCGGCGCTGATCATTGGCGGTGAGATCAAAACCAAGATCGACTCACGCTATCCGCTTGAGGAAATCTCAGAAGCTGTGACACGCGCTGCGGCTGGCGGACGAGACGGAAAGGTCCTTCTCACCCCGAACCACCACTAATTTCGATCAAGAGAGGCCGTCGGCACAGACGCGGTTGCGCCCCGTTGTTTTGGCGCGATGCAGCGCTGTGTCTGCGGCCTCAATCATAGATTCGGGGGTGAAATTCTTTTGATACCCGCAAATGCCAAACGAGGCGGTGGCTTGTGCAAACCCGCTACCGCCTAAATTGCTTGGCATTCGGGTGCCTTCAAATCTGTGCTTGACCGAGACCATCAAATTATAGGCAGCCGTGACACTGATATTCGGTAGGATCACGGCAAACTCGTCGCCACCATAGCGCGAGACCAGGTCTTGGCCTTTGGTGTTTTCGAGCAGAATGGAGGCGAATGTTTTGAGAACCGTATCCCCGGCCTGGTGGCCGTAATTATCGTTCACTTGCTTGAATTCATCTAGGTCCGCGAGCACCAGGCAGAAGTTTGAATTGTTCGCGTGAGCATCTTCAATCTGCCACTTAAGCCGGTCCTCGAAGCCGCGGCGATTGGCAACGGACGTGAGCGGATCGAGTAAGCTTTGTTTGCGTGCCTGTTCTAGTTCGGCATTCAGTTTATGGACGCGCGCTTGCGATTCCTGCAGGCCTTGCGTCAGGCGGGTGGAAACATCCGCCATTTTTTGGCTTTCAGAGATCAAATGTGAGAGCAGGTCTTTGACGTCCTGTTCGCCAGAGATGTCGGGCGTGTTTCCGAGATCTTGGAGCGTTTCGCAGAATTGCTCATTCTGGCTCATCCCGGACTTGATCAGCGCCGAAACGTTTTTGAGGCTTTTCTCAAACTCTTTGCCGATCTCTTCTTGTTTCTCGTCCTGTTTGTCCTCGGATAAAAACTCGCGATGGATTTCGCCGAGCTCATAAGAGTCGAGGGCGCGGCCGCTGGCAAGCAGCTTGTCGACGGCGGCGTTCACACCGACTGGATTGCGCGCCACATAAGCGTACCATAGCGCGTAGGTGGTTGGGTCCGGCGGCGTGCCATGCTTTTGAATGTGCTGAAATGCAGCCTTACAGCGCCGAAAAATTTGCGCGCGTTCGCTCAGAGGCGGTTGCTCTATCGGGTCGGAAAACTCTGTCTTAACAGCGGGCTGCATCGATATCTCCAAAGAACGTATCTGATGAGATATCTACTTACGGTTGTTTTATGTAGCGTTAATGGTAAATGCGTTTTGCAGCTCTGCGACAAAATTAGACAGGGTCGCCCAGGTTTAGGATCTCGCGGGCTTGCTGTCTGAGATGAGCATAGAGTTCGTCCGGCATCGGCATAATGTCCGGTACAATGCCGGTCATGGGCCAGATGAAGCAAAGGGCTGTTCGTTCCGATAAAGCTTGTAAGTCTTCTGTGATGTGGGTCTTCGCGGCCTCTAAAGTCTCGAGCGTAAACGGCTCAAACGGCCCCCAGCTTACAGAAATCGCATGTGCATTTATCTCGCCGCGCATTTCGCGGGCGAGACCGCGACGGCCTTCGCGTTCAACATTGTCGCCATAGACATAGATCAAGTCACGATTGGCTTTCAAATCGGCGCGCGTGATCCAAGTCTGGCGACGAACGCGAATTTTCGACCCACAGGATAGAGAAGACATGATTTTACACCATCTCGTTTACCATTGAGATGGTTAAGGCAAAAAACGGGCCAAATACTATTTAAAGTAGAATTTTGGGGCGGGCTTAAGTTCCGTCGCGCCGCAAGTCTTCATTGATGCTAGCGAGGCGCACGCTGACAATATAGGCCTGCTGGGACTCCATGTTTGCCATGATTAATCCGGCTTGTTCGCTGTTCAAGAGACGCAGAAAGCCAGCCGCGAAGCCGGGATCCATTTGATTGAAGATCGTCGCCGCCTGATCCGGTTTCATTGCGCCATACATTTGCGCGAGATGATTGAGGTCTTCGCGCGCAAAGGCCTGCATGTCCTGCCAGCGCACATCCAGGCTCGCCTGCAAGGCCGTGAGGTCCGCGCGGGTTTGCTCGAGTTCCGCCTCGAGCGCTTGCAGCTCAAGTTCCCGCGTATCCAGTTTTCCAGTTTCGGTTTCGAGCCGCAACTGGTCCGCAGCTAGCGCTTCAGAGAGGTCCTCACTAAAACAAATCTGGCCGGTTATATCGGTGAGTTTGGACTTAACCGGTGTGTGTTCTGGGCTCGCGGCGGCCACGGCCAAAAGGCTCGCTGTCGACGGGGCGTCTGCCCCATTCGGTGACGCGACACTGCTGGGCACAAGGCGCGAGGCCGCTCCGATCGTGAACAGAATGCCGAGCGTCAGAAGCACATTGGAGCGATTGGCCGCTTTCGATGCCATCAGATCAGACCACCTTCATTCGAGATCGCAACTGAACAGGCGGCGTCGGTGCGGGCTGATTCGGGGGAGGCTGCACCGCAGCGACGGAGCCTTCGGAGAGGTCTTTCATCCGGTTCATCAGGTCCGTGATTTCTCGCAACCGATCATTGGAAAGATCGAGCGCTTCTTGCATCGTTCCGGAGGTTTGTTGTTGAACTTGATCAAACCGTTGGCTCGATTGCGCCTCGGTTCGTTTCATGTCCTCGGTTAAGCGTTCCACGCGTTCACAGGCCACCCGCGCGTCCTCAATCAGGTGCGCAAGGCGGTTGGCGAGGTCGCCGGCATGATAGCGCGCTTCGTCTGTCGTCGCAGAGACCGCGCTGATACTGTCAGACAGCGCTTTGATCGTCGCGCCCAATCCATTTCGAGTGTTCTGCAAGGCGCGCAGACGGCGGCTAAGGACCATGCAGTAAATGCAGGCCACAGCGGAAATCAGGATAATCGCAATATCAAACGGAGAAACTAACACGCACTACCTCAACAAAAACTCGGTGATCATCACGCCATTTGAAACCCCATCGCCAAGAACGAGGTCTGCGCGCCGGCTGAGTTGCTCGCGCATGTGATTGTAGAAATTTGGATCTTCGAAGTCGGAGATCTCGACAGATCTCAAATAGAGCAAAAAGGCATCGAGAAGGGCCGTCTCAGCGGCCTCAACGTCTTTGGATTTGCCTTTATCGGTCGCGACAGAGACCTGCATTTTCAAGTATCGCGTGGCCGGCGCTGCCCCGACCGTGATCAGAATTTCTTGAACCGGCGTATAGGTCTGCGCTTTGGCAGAGGCGGGTTTCTTTTCAGGCACGTATTCCGGTTCAGCTTTGACCGTCTCCGTGACCGCCGGCGCAGGAGACGGGGCAAGGAAAAAGACGCTGGCAAAAGATGTGGTTGCGCATGCCAGGCCCAAGACCAGCAATCCAACCATTCCGATGCCCGATTTCGGGGCTTCTTCCGCCTCCGGATTCGCTGCCGCCGCTTCGCTCATGAGTGCCCCAATAAACCAAGAGTTGTTTTCCTGTTTAAATCAATCCCCGGTAAAGGAAGCCTTAACGCTTTCGCCCGAGATTTTAACCAAACTCAACCGCAACGAGAATTCGGGCTTATTCAACATGGACTTTATCGCCAATCTGCGATCGCTCAGCTTGCAGCGCCAGATCTTTCTAGGGCTTGCCGTCTTAGGTGTACTGGCCGCGATGACGTTTCTCGTCCGCGGGACAATGAAAGAGCCCATGTCCTTGCTGTATGCTGGACTGGATCCGGTGCGCGCTGGTGAGGTGATTACAGAACTCGATCAGCGCGGGATCAATTATGAGATCCGCGGCGAGGCGATTTTCATTCAGCAAAGCCTGCGTGACAAAACCCGCTTCTCACTGGCGCGCGATGGCCTGCCGCGCCAATCGGTGCAGGGTTATGAGTTGCTCGACAACGTCAATGGCTTCTCGGTGACCTCTGAGATGTACAATGCCTCTTACTGGCGAGCCAAAGAAGGCGAGCTCACAAGAACGATCTTAACCACGCCCGGCGTGGACTCTGCGCGCGTGCATATTGGCGCGAGCCTCCGATCTGGGTTCTCGCGCTCTCAGCCCAGCCAAACCGCGTCGGTGACCCTTTCCGCAGCCCGCCGCATCAGCCCGGGACAAGCCGAAGCCATCCAATATCTGGTTGCGCTCGCTGTTTCTGGCCTCAACCCCGAAGACGTCGTGGTCATCGATCCAAGCCATGGTATTTTGGCAGGCCCGAACAAAGAAACGTTCGAGGCCCCATCCGTGATCGCTGAAACCGAAGCTGGCGCAATCGAGCAACGGATCAGACGCCTCCTCACCGCGCGTCTTGGAGACGGCAACGCAGAAGTCTCGGTCAATGTGGATGTGAGCCGCGAGCGCCAAACGATTTCAGATGTACGCTTTGATCCTGAATCACGCGTGGTCCGCTCGCGCTCGACCAATGATGCCAGCGAGACCAGCCAGGGCGGCGCCGGAAATATCACGGTTGCCAGCAACCTCCCACAAGGCGCAGGCGCGGGTGGCGGCGGTGAAAGCACTCGCAAAAATTCTGGCGAGACGATCGCTTATGAAGTCAATGAAATCCGCACCCAGACAGAGCGCCTTCCAGGTCAGATTGAGCGTGTCACTGTCGCGGTCCTGCTGAACCAGCAAGCGCTCGGCATTGATCTCGCGGCTGCGGATGCAGCAACGCAGCTTGAGCAGACCCGCGCAGACTTTGAGGCGCTGATCAGCAATGCGGCGGGGCTGGATGAAGTTCGCGGCGATACGATCACCATCGAGCTGATGCCGTTCCAAGAGATCCCTGAGGTCGAGCTGACGCCGGCACCTGGCATGATGCAGCGTCTGATGGAGCAGCATCTCTGGTCGGCGGTGCAGGCCATTTTCCTTGGCGTGATTGTCCTGGCGCTCGGCTTTGGGGTGATGCGGCCCATGCTGGCGGGCGGTCGCTCTGAGAGTGCGGCTGCGGGCGGCGCGGGTGCTGCAGCAGGCGCGGTGGCGGCCGATGGCAGCGTCGAGGATGATCTGTTCGGAACCGCGCCGAGCGACCCAATCGACTATTTGAAAGACTATACAAGCGAGAACCAGGAACAGACCGCAGCGCTCCTTCAAGACTGGCTGAAAGAAGACCGAAAGATAGCGGCCAATGAGTAAGCTCTCGCCGCTCTCTCTGCCGCGTTTCGACGCCAAGGCGCTCGCCCGAACAGCGCAAGCGCGCCAGGCCTATCCTGGCACGCAGGAACCCCAAGCAGAATTTACTGAAGCGCCGGATGAAGATCCGGCGGTCGCTGTTGATGCGGATGGCGCGCCCTTAGAAGAGCTCGCGCCGCCCCTCCCAGAAACACCGCAGGTGGACACCGGCGTGCTTTTGGCGAGCTTGGAGAAATCGCTCCTCAATATGGAGCAATCGGCGATGGCAATTTGTCACCAAGCGGTCGCTGAATTTCTAACCGCAGCCTTTCCGCGATTGAGCGAAGCGTTCCTCGCCGAAGAGGTGGCGGCAGCGGTCAAAGAAATGGCGCCGCCGAGTGTGGAGCGTCTCAACGTGCGCGTGCCTTCTGAGCTCGAAGCGTCCTTCCAACGCACGCTCCAGCAGTCGCCGCGCCTCTCTGAGATTTGCGAAGTCCACCCGCTTGAGAGCCATGATGAAATGATTGTCGATGTCGACTGGTCAGATGGTGGCCTGCGCTTCGACATGGACCAATTTCTAAATTCGAGCCTTGGCCGATTGGCCGGGCCACAGACCCCATAAAGTGAGGCCCAATGTCTGAACCAGAAACCGTTGAGAGTGTCGTCGGAGAATCCGAACGCCGGAGCATCACCCCGGAAAATCAGTTTCGTCGCTCGATCTATGGTCTGCCGGTCAATGTGATCGTCTCGATTGGCCAAAAGAAGCTGAGTGTCGCTGAGCTCTTACAGCTCAAACCCGACACAATCATTCCGCTGACGGCGAAGATCGAAGATCCGATTGAGTTGGTTGTAGAAGACCGTGTGATTGCCCATGGCGAGCTGATTGAGCTCGATGATGGCGCGATCGGTGTCCGGCTGACCCAAATTGAGGAACAAGAGGATGCCTAAGAACCGGTCTTCGAATTGGACCGGACTTCTGTCGCGGTCCTTTTTGCTGATCACGGGATTTGTCTTGCTCACAAGCGGCGCAGCTATGGCGCAGCTTGTGCCCGGGCAAGACGGCGCAGCCCTGCAGAACATAATTGGTGGAGACGGACAGGGCCTTAGCGGCACGGTTATCCAGCTCTTCCTGTTTGTGACGGTGCTCAGCCTGGTGCCGGGCATCGCCATGATGGTCACCTGCCTGCCTTTCATGGTGATTGTCTTTTCGATTTTGCGCCAGGCCTTGGGTGTTCAACAGGCGCCGCCAAACATGATGATCATGGCGCTCTCTATGTTCCTGACCTTCTTCATCATGGAGCCGGTCTTCATGGAAGCCTGGACCAATGGTCTGTTGCCTTACATTGATGGTACGATTACCGAGCAAGAAGCTTGGGTCTTGGCTACCGATCCGTTTCGCGAGTTTATGATGCGCCGGACCGATCCAGAGACGCTGTTCATGCTGTCCGATTCTCTCAACCGTCCAGTTGGGCCTAACGAGCAGCATTCTTTTGCGATGCTCTCGACGGCCTTCATGCTGTCTGAGATTAAGCACGCGTTTCAGATCGGCTTTGTCATCTTCATGCCGTTCATGGTCATCGACTTGGTGGTCGCCTCCATCCTGATGGCCGTAGGTATGATGATGGTCCCGCCAACAGTCGTCTCTCTCCCGTTTAAACTTGGCTTCTTCGTCCTCGCGGATGGGTGGCTGAAAATTACTGAAGCCTTGATCAGAGGATACGCATAAGTGTCGAATACCCAGAACAATGCCGCTGCAGCGCAAAGCACGACGCAGCACGTCACCCCATCTCAGCGGGCGGCGGTGGTCATCGCCATGCTCGGCGAAACTGCGGCGAAGCCAATCGTCGAGCTTTTGGATGACGAGGCGATTGCCAATGTGGCGGCTTCTCTGGAAACCATCTCTTTCCTGGCGCGTGAGCAATTGGTGGAGATTGTTATCGATTTTCTGCGCCACCTGCGTCACACTAGCGGCGCGCTGCGGGGCGGTGCGGAGCCGGCGCGAAAAATTATGGAAAGCGTCCTGGATGAACCGCGTCTGCAATTGGTCTATGGCGCCAC
>JBCBDI010000134.1:0-7172 GCA_038529885.1 Pseudomonadota bacterium | reverse complement strand
GGATCACATCGCCGTTTGGGATGCGGATTGACCCGTTCAGAAAACGTCCAAGCTGGCATGGCGGGATTGATATGGGCGCAGGCTGGAACGCACCAATTGTTGCGGCTGGCCCAGGAAAAGTGATTTATGCCGGCACGAAATCAGGGTATGGTCGGGTCGTCGACGTGGACCATGGCGGCGGATTTGTCTCGCGTTATGCTCATCTTAAGCGTATTGTGGCAAAGAAGGGACAAGAGGTGGTGATTGGTGATAAGCTTGGGACCATGGGGTCGACCGGGCGAAGCACGGGTCCACACCTTCATTACGAAGTGCTATTCCACGGCAAGCAGTATAATCCAGTAGAGTTCATTAAGGCAGGAAAACATGTTTACGAAGACTAAGGGCGAAACCCCACCAGCAGGCTTCACACCAGCACAGGACGCTGTTCGCAGCGCTTCTTCTAAACCTGCATCACGTGTCGGTGCATCGATCATTTGTTCCGACGTTGAAATCAAAGGTTCAATCAAGTCAGCAGGTGCGCTGCAGATTGACGGTCAAGTCGAAGGCGATGTCTCTTCAGGCGACATCACAATCGGATCTACCGGTAAGATTGTTGGCGAGATCAAAGCTGAGACGCTCCGCGTTAAAGGTAAGATCGTTGGCTCGATCCGCGCCCGCAAAGTTGAGCTTGAAACCGGCGCATCTGTCGAAGGCGACATCTATCACGCCGCGCTGATCATTCAGCCGGACGCCTCTTTCGAAGGCCAAGTAAAGCGCGAAGAAAACCCGCTCAAAGAGTCTGCCCCAAAAGCGGCGAGCACGACCAACGGAACCGGGTTTGGGTCTTCAAGCGTCGCGCCAACCACAGGTACGGCTGGCAACGCCTAAACCAATGGCAAGCAAGAAATGACGAAAAGCCGGGCCCTCAGGGTCCGGCTTTTTTCTTAAGCGTCCTCGGTCTCGCTATCGCCAAGCGCATGAGAAAGCGCCGCGCTCAAGAAAGGCGTGAGGTCGCCATCCAAGACGCCGCTTGTGTCCGAAGTCTCATGATTGGTGCGCAGGTCTTTGACCAATTGATAGGGCTGCAGGACGTAAGAGCGGATCTGGTGCCCCCAACCAATCTCAGTCTTAGAGTCGTGACTGTCCTGCGCGGCTTGTTGCCGCTTTTGCAGCTCCACCTCATAAAGACGCGACCGCAACATCTCCCACGCCGTCGCCCGGTTTTGGTGTTGCGACCGGCCGGACTGACAGGCAACCGCAATCCCCGTTGGCTCATGCGTGAGGCGCACAGCAGAGTCGGTTTTGTTGACATGCTGACCGCCCTTACCGGAGGCGCGATACGTATCGGTGCGCACATCCGACGGATTGATCTCTACCTCGATCGAGTCGTCGATCACCGGCGACACCGCCACCGAAGCGAAGCTCGTATGACGGCGGGCGGAACTGTCAAAGGGCGAGATCCGCACCAGTCGATGCACGCCCTGCTCTGACTTCAGCCAGCCATAAGCATTCTCACCTTTGATCAGCAAGGTCGCGGATTTGATCCCGGCCTCGTCGCCTTCATGACTTTCGACTTCTTCAACTTTGTAGCCGGAGCCTTCCGCCCAGCGCACATACATGCGCCGGATCATCGAGGCCCAATCCTGGCTCTCCGTGCCACCGGCGCCAGAGTTGATATTCATATAGCAATCATTGCCATCCGCCTCACCTGAGAGCAGCGCTTCGAGCTCCGCCTTCTCAGCTTTTTCGGCAGCCCGCCTCAAAGTCGATAGGACATCAGCCAGCATGTCCTCATCCCCTTCGGCAAGCTCGAGCAGCTCCAATCCGTCAGAGGCTTCGGTTTCGAGCTCGGTGACGGTCTGCATACCGGTCTCGAGCTTTTGACGCTCCGCCATCAATTTGCGGGCGTGTTCGGGATCGTCCCAAAAGTCAGGGCGCTCTGAGAGCGCGTTTAGTTCATCCAGGCGTTTTTCGGCGACGTCCCAGTCAAAGACGCCTCCTCAGCAGCTCCGATGACTGCTTGATTTGTTCGGCAAGGGCGAGAATTTCTGCTGACATTCTGGTTCCTGAAACTCAAGTGATCGCTGGAAATGGAGGCGTTTCACGTTCAGGTCAATAAATGTCCTCGTCGATATCCTCAACAATCACATCTGACTCGATCACCTCACCGGTCTCCGGATCGATCTGCGGCGGCAATGGCGTTGCTGTGTCAAAGATGGAATTGTCACCAATGCCAGACAGGCTGAGATTGGTATTGTCGCTGAACACCATGCCGGGCTCTGTCCCTGGGCGGAACGCTTCTAAGATGATCTCTTGTGAGTCGAAGGTTGGAATGCCGCCCGTGCGCGCATCTACCGAAACCAAACGAACGCCAGGCGGAATACGGAACGGGAGGGCTGGCTCTTCTGCCAAGGCGCGCTCCATAAACTCGGTAAAGACAAGCCCCGCAACAGAGCCACCGCCTTCGCCTTCACCAAGCGTGCGCGGACTGTCAAAGCCGGTCCAAATGCCGACGACCAGATCAGGCGAGAAGCCAAAGAAGAGCGCATCGACATAATCATTTGTCGTTCCGGTTTTACCCGCCAGCGGTTTACCGACCCGGCGTGCCCGGCGCCCGGTCCCGCGCTCCACCACGCCTTCCAACATGTGGACCAGTTGATAGGCAATGATCGGATCGACGAGTTGCTTACGGTCATCCGGCAAGATCGGAGGCTCTGAGCCATCCCAAACCATGGCATCACAACCCTCGCATTCTCGTTGGTCATGCTGATAGAGCGTCAAGCCGCGGCGGTCTTGCACGCGGTCGAGCAGCGTTGGCGTCACTTCTTTGCCGCCATTGACCAGCGCCGCATAGGCTTTGGCCATCCGCCAAGGCGAGGTCTCGCCGGAGCCCAGCGACATGGCCGGATAAGGCGGTAAGCGATCATAGATGCCGAAGCGCTCAGCGAATTCAGACACCGCTTCCATGCCGATATCGGTCGCTACCCGTGCGGTCACCTGATTGTAGGATTTCTCCAAAGCCACCCGCATCGTGACCTCACCATAGCTGAGGCCTTCCGCATAGTTTTCGGGCTTCCAGACATCGCCTGTGAATTCGTCATAATAGACATAAGGCGAGTCCAAGATACGCACCGATGGTGTGTAGCCGCGCTCCAAGGCTGCGCCATAGACGAAGGGTTTGAAAGACGAACCCGGCTGACGCACGGCCTGCGTCACACGGTTGAACGGGCTCTTAAAGAACGAGTATCCGCCCATCATCGCCAAGACCCGGCCCGTGTGCGGGTCAAGCGCAACAATCGCGCCTTCGAGTTCGGGGACTTGTTTCAATTGAGCTTGACCAACTGGCACCATGATCGGCTCGACCGGCGCTTGTACCTCGCCCTCTTCATCGGTGACTCCTTCTCGTGTCGAGGTGCTTTCTTCCAAGCTCATGGCCTGGCGGCTCACCTCAGCGAGAATGACATCGCCCGCGCGCAAACCAGTACGCCCAGCTTGGCGTTCATAGGTATTCGCCCACTCAACATCTTCGGCGGGGATGCTTGTCTCGGCGCCATCGCCGAGCACCAGATCAGCGCCATTTTCGGTCACACGCGTGACCATGGCGCGTTCCCAAGTGCCATATCCGCCGGGAAGCGTCACAGCGTTGAGCTGTTCCATGACATCCTCATCGCCAGCGTCGAGGCTCTTCAGAGGACCGCGATAATCGTAGCGACGGTCATAGCTCTCAAGCCCCATTTGAAGCGCTTCTTGCGCGGCGAGTTGCAGCTTCGTATCGATCGTTGTGCGGATCGACAGACCGCCCTGCTCCAGCTCTTCTTCGCCATATAGGTCGATCAGCTGTTTACGCAGCTCCTGCACGAAATAGGTCGCGGCGGCATATTCTGGGCCATATAGGCGCTTGGTCGTGTTGAGCGGTTTGGCCTTGGCTTCAGCGGCTTGCTCAGCCGTGATGTAGCCATCATCAACCATCCGGTTCAGCACATAATTGCGGCGCGTCAGTACCCGCTCTGGATTGGTGTAGGGGTTCACGCGGCCTGGGAATTTCGGCAGCGAGGCAAGGACCGCCGCTTCTGACAAGTCGAGCTCTGGAAGCGATTTGTTGAAATAGTTGAGCGCCGCAGAGCCCACCCCATAGGACCGACCGCCGAGATAAATCTCGTTCAAATAAAGCTCGATAATGTGCTCTTTGCTAAACGCCTTTTCCATGCGCTGGGCGACAATGGCTTCTTTGGCTTTCCGGACGATGGTTTGATCCCGGGTCAGCAACATGTTCTTGGCGACTTGCTGGGTAATCGTTGAGCCGCCCTGCAGGCCGCCGCTGCCGGTAATCTTGTTTCGCGCTGAGTTGATGACGCCGCGCAGCATGCCGAGATAATCAATCCCGCCATGATCGAAAAATTTCTTATCCTCCGCCGAAACGAAGGCGTGAACGACATGTTCTGGAATGGCTTCGAACGGAATGAAAACCCGGTGTTCGTCAGCAAACTCATAGATCAGCGTGCCGTCACCCGCATGCACGCGAGAGGTCACCGGCGGGTTATACTCAGCCAGCTTCTCCACCGAAGGCACGGTGCGGCCAAGGGCCGCCATCCAGATGAAGAAGGCAATGATCGCCAATACTCCAACCGCAACGCCTGCTGCGACGGTCCAAAGCAAGAATTTCCAGGTAAATACGCGCTGTTTAATCGCTGCCCACATGCTTCCGGTCTCTCAATCCATCTTCATTGCGCGGTGAATCACACGCCAACGCGGCGAGACTAAGGCGCTTCTGTATCGACGAAAAGGTGGCGCCTCAGTTCGTTGCCAATAATAAATCTTGGCGATCGAAATAGGCGTCGATGGCGCGCTTGATCGCTGCCGCCGATTTACGCCGTCCGCGCTCTGATTTTAACCGGCGCGCATCGTCGGAATTGGTCAGAAACCCAATCTCCACCAGGACCGCTGGAATATCTGGCGCGAGGAGCACAAAGAAGTTCGCTTGGCGATGCGTGTTGCGCAAAAGCGGCCCAGCCTGGCCGAGCTCTGGCACCAGGAATTCTGCGAAAATCGTCGAGTTCGATTTGGTTTCGCGGACGGTGAGATCTTGGAGAATGTCAGACACCTCCGCCGAAGTGCCGTCTTCGAAGGGCATTTCCCAGCCAAACTTCTTGGCTGTGCCTTCCATGCGCGCCTCGCCGCGGGTTGAGATCGTATAGACCGACGCGCCTTTGACGGTCGGTTTGCCGGCGGCATCTGCATGCATGGAGATAAACAGATCTGCGCCCCAATTGCGGGCCATGGTCACGCGGTCTTCGTGCTCGACATAGACATCCGTCTCCCGTGTCAGGCGCACGACATAGCGCGGGTCTTCCTGGATCAGGGCTTTTAGTTTGAGCGAGGCATCCAAAACAATATCGGCTTCGTCGCCGCCCTGAATGGCAAGCGCGCCGGGGTCGCGACCGCCATGGCCGGGATCGATGACGATGACCCGTCTTTGGCGCGCAGCCATTTGGATCATCGCGCCAAAGCCTGCGGGCTTGGTCGAGGGCGTTTCTGGTGCGGCGAGCGGTGTCGGATCAATCGCGGCAACTGCGGGCGGGTTTAGAATCTCAGCTTCGGCCGCAGCATAACGGGTGGCTTCAAATCGCGCGAACCGGGACGCATCGCGCTGAGCGGCGCTTTTGAAGCGCGCCATGGACACACCAGAGAGATCAAGGATGAAGCGATAGCGTTGCTCTGACCCGGTCGGTGGCAAGTCGATCTCGCGCATGACCATCATCGGACGATCGAGCTCAAACACGATCCGGTCTGTATCTAATGTATAGGCGAAGACGCCACCGGTCGGCGGCGCAAGAAACGCGTCGGGCGACAGCTCAAACCGTTGTGGGACAAGTTCGATCACCAGGCCGTCTTCGGTCTCGCGAATGAACACGCTCGGATTGAGCGGCGACGCGGACGTCATTGTGATGCGCGTAAACTCGCCATCCCCAGCCACGGCCACCGATTGCACCTGTGCAGCGCTCACCTGCGCGAGCAGGATCGTGAGAATCGCAAGGAGGAAAGATTTCACAGAAAACATCAATCGGCTTCGCTCATTTGGCGCCACCCCAGCGCTTTATTGTCTCAGCGTTTCTATTTTGTGTACGCCAGTGGTGATGAACACCAGATGATGCTTCATCTTGCTTGAACTGTGAAGGAGAGCAAGATGGTCGGCCGCAGTAAACTCAAGGCACAAGCATCAAAAATCGGCATCTGTATCGCCGTTGGGATTGCCGCGGCAGGCGGGATCACAACCGCACATTCGGAGACCCTGACGGTCTATAATGACGCGACCGGCGACGCTTATATTCAGCTTGAAGACACGCGCGGCATTGGCGACCAAATCCTGTGGAACTCCGACATGCAGACCGAGGATGGCACCGCGATCGGCACCGGTTCGGGCCATTGTACGCAGCTTGATTCGGATCAAAACTATTTCTGTTCTTTCGTCATCAATCTCACTGGCCGAGGCATTATTGCGGGCCAAGGCGTGCAGCTTACCGAGCCCCTCGAATCAACATTTGCGATCACTGGCGGGACCGGAGAGTTTGTCGGGATAACCGGGCAAATGACATCAACGCCGGTCGAAAACAGAGCGCGGTTTGTCTACGAAATCGACTATCACTGAGCCGTCTGCCGCTACGTCACAAGTATTAAACGCGCCATCGGCGTCACAGAACCAGGCAACACTTGCCCCGGCGAAATCTTCCGCATCCCCGCATTTTGGGTCTTTCAATTCTGGGACAATGGGGGCATGTATACAGCAACCCCAGATTGGGGCGCAACAGAATCCCCGAAAGGCGGGTGAACAGGCCTAACCCCCTGCACTATCGCCGAACCCGGAACGGATAATATGAGCTTACAGGTCGATACAATCGGAACCGCGAGCCGCTCACACCGAGCTGGCCGGACCGTTTGCATGCCTGTCCCTAATAACACATTTACTGGCGCGTTTCGCCATCGCCCGCAACGATTGCGGGCCTTAGCGCCGCCAGACTGCAAGGCAGCTTACAATGAGCAAACTCATGCTGATCGACGCGGTCCACCCGGAAGAGACCCGTGTCGCCCTCGTCAACAAAGGACGTGTCGAGGACTTTGATTTTGAAACCACAGGCAGCGAACAATTAAGAGGCAATATCTATCTCGCGAAAGTCACGCGAGTAGAGCCTTCCCTG
>JBCBDI010000133.1:0-7201 GCA_038529885.1 Pseudomonadota bacterium | reverse complement strand
TTTCCGTGGTCGGCCAACGCAGCCGGCCGTCTTTCGATTGGCGTTTCGATTTATTGAACGCCGTAGCGTCTAATCCTGCGAGCCGCGCTAGGCCCGATGTCGACAGGCCAGAGCGCGCAGCGAGCTCATCCAAGCCTCTCCAAATATCCCCGTGTTGCATATGCCCCAGTACTGCCTCTTATCATTTACGCATAGCAGCTGCGTAACATAGGATAAAATGCCCAACAACTCAGCCGCTGCTCGGTCTTGCTTTCTGCGGCGAAAAGGCGGAACACGCAGGCATGGTGATGTTGCAGAAAACCCGCGTCTACAAAATCCTCAGCGCCTCCGATTGGGCGCATGCCGAAACGCTCGGTTACACTGAAACCGCGCTTGATGAAGGCGATGGCTATGTGCACTTGTCGACGCGCGAGCAGGTCGCCGAAACGCTGAGCTTGCACTATGCCGGTCAGCCAGATGTCCGCCTGCTCGAATACATTGCCGAAGAGATGAGCGGCCCGGTGCGGTGGGAGGAAAGCCGTGGGGGACAATTATTCCCGCACCTCTATGCAAAGCTGCACATTAAGGCCGCTAAGCGAACTTGGACGCTGAACCTCAACGGCGACAATGTCCCGGACTTACCCGCTGACATAGACGCATGAGCCTGCCTGACCTCGCCCTTCCCTTTGTCAAAAAGCTCCCTCCGGAAGCGGCTCATACGGCGACCATTCGTGGCTTGAAGCTCGGCATTGGACTGCCGAATATCTCTCCGGCCAAGTGGAACACGCCGGTCAGCTTGCCAAAATCAAAGCTCGACCTCGCTAATCCGGTCGGCCTGGCCGCTGGGTTCGACAAAAATGCCGAAGTGGTGCGCCCCATGGCGCGCTTTGGCTTTGGATTTCTGGAATGCGGCACGGTCACACCAAAGCCCCAGCCGGGCAATCCCAAGCCGCGCCTGTTCCGCCTTGAAGACGATGACGGCGTCATCAATCGCATGGGGTTTAACAATCATGGTCTGGACTATTTTGTTCGCCGCCTGCGCCGAGCACCTGCAAGCCCAAACTGCCCGATTGGCGCCAATGTCGGGGCGAACAAGACAAGCGCTGATTTTATCGCTGATTATGAGACAGGCATCGCCGCGGTGTTCCCCGTTTGCAGCTACATCACCATCAATATCTCGAGCCCGAACACGCCGGGCTTACGCGGCCTTCAAAGCAAAGCGGCATTGCAAGAGCTCCTGTCCCGGTGCCGAGACGCGCATGCGGCGGCATCGGTGACTGCGGGCGGCGCCGACAGACCCGTCTTTCTGAAACTCGCTCCGGATTTAACCGAAACAGACCTTCGAGATATTATCGAGACTGTTCGCAGCGATGGCATGTGGCTCTCAGGGCTAATCGTTTCAAACACTACCATTGATCGCCCCGGCAGCTTGAAAAGCGCTCAAGTCGACGAAGCGGGCGGCCTCTCTGGCGCGCCTTTGTTTGAAAAATCAACGCGCGTCCTCCGCGACGTGGCAATCGAGCTAAACGGCGAGTTCGATCTCATTGGATGCGGCGGGATCGCCTCTGGCGCAGATGCTTACGCCAAGATCCGCGCGGGGGCCCACGCCGTTCAACTCTATTCAGCATTGGTCTTTCATGGCCCCGGCCTTGTCGCCAAGATCAATGCAGAGCTCGCAGCCTTGCTGAAGGCCGATGGGTTTAGCTCGGTTGCAGAGGCGGTTGGGGCTGATCTTCCGTCGCCCGCATGAGGCTCGGCAAATAAGCGCCCAACGCACCGGCGCGCAGCACATACATTCCCAAAAAGGCGAGCCAGACCCCTGTATTCTGATAGAGCGGCCGCAGCACCATATCGAGCCCAACATAGGCTATGGTGGTGATCAATCCGGCATTGCGCATGGCGCGGCCCTGAGTGGCGCCTAAGAAAAAGCCATCAAGCTGAAACGCCGCCACGCCGATCAGGGGCACTGCGGCGCAATAGGGCAAGAACGCGAGCGCTGCTTCCCGCGCTTCCACGTCGCTGACAAAGCGCGAAATCACGGCCGCACCGCCAAACAGATAGAGCGCGCTGATCAGGGCCCCAAACGCGAAGGCGAGGTCCGAGGTCACCCGCATCGCGCGCCTGAGCTTTTTCACATTGCGCGCCCCATAGGCCTCGCCCACTTCCTTCTCAGCGACAAAGGCAAAGCCATCCAAGACAAAGGCGGCGACCGTGATGAATTGAAGGAGTACCTCATTCCCAGCCAGCTGAGCCGTCCCCATCTGCGCGCCAGATCGCACAAACCAAGCAAATGACAACAACAAAGCCAGGGTGCGAATGAGGATGTCTCGATTGGCATTAAACAGCGCCAGCAACGCATCTCGATCGAGCACTCCAGCTTCGCGCTTCAGCGCGGGCCAGACGAGCGCAAGCCCGAAGATCAGAGACACCCATTCTGCGATCGCTGTGCCGGCACCAATCCCGGCAGGGCCCCAGCCCAGCCCCGCGACGAACCAGATGTCGAGCACGATATTGATGCCATTCATCACGACCTGCATGGCCAGCAACGCGCCGGTGCGTCCAGTGCCAAGCAGCCAGCCAGTGATCGCATATTGGGTAAGGAGCGCGGGCGCCCCCCAAACGCGCGCACTGAAATAGCCATCGGCAAGGTGCACAACATCAGGCTCGGCGCCAAAAGGCGAAAATACGAACAGGCGCAGGACGGGCGATATCAAAAATATGCTAATGCCAAAGGCGGCGCCGATCAGCAGCCCCCGCTGTAAGGTCGCGCGTGCCATCGTATGATCGTCGCGTCCGATCGCTTGGGCCACGAGCCCCGTGGTCGACATGCGCAAAAAGCCAAAACCCCAATAGATGAAGCTGAAGGCGACACTCGCGATCGCGACCGCGGCGAGATCTGATTTGTCGCCATACAGCCCCATGACGGCGGTATCGACGACGCCCGTTGCAGCAATCGCTGCCTGCGCCAGCATGACCGGCACAGCCAGGCGCAGAACGCGCATATGAGTGAGCGACGTTTCGGACATAAGCGCCGCTTAGCCCGATGCTGAGCCTATGTCAGCGGGCGATACCTTCTTTTTTGCGCCTGCCGAACTGAACGACCGGACAGAGCGCATTGCGCCAAAGCCTCGTCACAAAAAACGCGGCTCAGCCCTTGTCTTAATTTCAGAATTCTTTCTTGTTTGGCACATCGCTTCGGGAGGGCGACAATATGAATACAATAAAATCCGGGGCGGCCAGTGTGGCGCGCACCCTTTCTCTACTTATTTTTCTAACAGCCTTTGCAAGCCCCGCTTTCGCCGATACCGGCGATACAGCGTGGATGCTCACCTCGACAGCTTTGGTATTGTTCATGACGCTACCAGGGCTCGCGCTCTTCTATGGCGGCTTGGTGCAAGGCAAAAACTTACTGTCTGTCTTGATGCAGTGCTTGGTCTTAGCCTGCCTCATGTCGCTCGTTTGGGTGGCGATTGGCTATTCCATCGCATTCGGCGACGGCAATGGCGCAGCCGAAGGCGCAGGTGCGCTCTGGGGCGGAACATCGAATGCGTTTCTGGGTGGTCTAACCAGCGACGCAATGTCCGGCACCATTCCGGAATCGGTCTTCGTGATGTTCCAAATGACATTCGCGGTCATTACACCAGCGCTCATCGTTGGTGCATTTGTTGAACGGGTAAATTTCTTTGCCGTTCTGCTCTTTTCCGTGGCTTGGCTTATCCTGGTCTATGCCCCTGTCTGTCATTGGGTCTGGGGCGGCGGTTGGCTCGCCGACCAAGGCGTTGCCGACTTTGCCGGTGGCCTTGTCGTCCACGCCACAGCAGGCGTCAGCGCATTGGTCTTCGTGCTCATACTCGGCAAACGGACAGGCTTTCCAGAAGAGACTAAGCCGCCTCACAATCCCGCTTTTGTGATGCTGGGTGCTTGCATGCTTTGGGTCGGCTGGTTCGGCTTCAATGCAGGCTCAGCTGTTGGGGCGAATGCCGGCGCTGGCCAAGCCATGCTGGTCACCCATCTGTCAGCCGCAACCGCTTCTCTGGTCTGGATGGCGGTCGAATGGCTCAAATTCGGGAAGCCAACTTTGGTCGGTACGGCGACCGGGACGATTGCCGGTCTCGCCACAATCACGCCCGCTGCGGGCTCTGTCGGCCCATTAGCTGCGATCATTATCGGTACAGCAGCGGCGCTCGCCTGCTATTTTGCTGTGTCGCTGATCCGCACCAAGCTCAAGATTGATGACAGTCTCGACGTCTTCGCAGTCCACGGGGTTGGCGGCATTCTTGGCACGCTCCTCATTCCATTCCTAGCAGGCGTTGGACCGATGGCGCCTGGTCTGGGTGAGACCAGCATTGGCGATCAGTTTACCGTTCAGCTCACCGGTGTTGTTGCGGTGTGTGCCTGGTCGGCGATCGCGTCAGCCGTGATCCTATTCCTGGTGAAGTTGATCACGCCTTTGCGGGTTTCCGCAGATGATGAGGAATCCGGATTGGACGCTGCCAGTCACGGCGAGTCCGCTTACGGACACTAATTACGTTTCAGGAAGGGCCGGTTCAGCCGGCCCTTTTTCTTAGGCCGCCTCGCGAACGATGCGCGCAATGTCATCGCCATACCGCCCGGCTTTCTTTTCCCCTACCCCAGAGATTTGTAAGAGCTCAACTATGTCCGCGGGCCGCTCTGTCGCGATAGACGCGAGCGTGCGGTCATGGAAAATGACATACGGTGGCACGCCCTTCGCCTTGGCAATCTCAACGCGCCAATTGCGCAAAAGATCGAACAGCTCTCGATCCCGCGAAGACAGCTCTGCGTAGGCAGCGCCTGCGACCTTGCTCGCACGCTTGCGAGTGCGACGCTCCATCGGGTCTGATTTTAGCATCACCTCACGCTCGCCTTTGAACAGCGCTTTGACGGCGTCATGGTCGGGCACGAAAATGAAAGGGCGCGTCACTTCCCCGCCTTCTGCGAGCAGCCCTGTAAACAGCAACTCGTCAAATACGGCATTCCAGCCAGACTTCGGCAATGCCTCACCGATCCCGTAGGTCGACTGGCGTGATAAATCTTCGTCAAAACCGTCTTTGGCTTGGCCGAGCAAGTGGATGATCAGCCGCCCCCGGCCGATCTTCTGGCCACATCGAAGAACGGCAGAGACCGCCATTTGCGCCCAGCGCGTCACATCGACATGGTCGCGCGCTTCGGCTTGGCAATTGTCGCAGACACCGCAAGGCTCGGCGTCGGTCTCTCCGAAGTATTTCCGGACCGCTTGGCGGCGGCATTGCTCCCCGTTTAAGAAGGCAAAGAGCTGTCGCGTCTTATTGATTTGGACGCGTTTGACCGCCTCCTCTGCTTCGCTTTCATAGCTCCACATGAGACTGCGGCGTAGGTCCGCCGGGCCGAAAAGCGCGAAGCCCTCGGCTGGTTCTCCATCTCGTCCCGCGCGGCCCACTTCTTGCCAATAGGCTTCAAGTGTTTTGGGCGGATCTGCATGGATGACAAACCGCACGTCCGGTTTGTCGACGCCCATCCCAAACGCCACCGTGGCGCACATGACGATGCCATCTTCCAGCAAGAAACGGCGTTGCCGCGCGGCGCGATCGTCGGCTTCCAAACCTGCATGATACGCAATCGCAGTGATGCCGCTTCGCTCGAGCGCTTCAGCCAATTGCTCCGTCCCTTTGCGGGTCGCGGCATACACAATCCCGCTCTCACCTTTATGGCTACGGATTAAACCTACCAAACGGTCGGTTTTGTTTCCCGATTTTGGTTCGGCGCCGAGCGTCAGGTTTGGCCGGTCGAAACTTGCGACATGCAAAGCGGGATCGGTGAGATCGAGTTGCTCGAGAATATCGGCCCGCGTCCGTGCATCCGCCGTCGCCGTCACGGCAAGACGCGGCACGTTCGGGAAGGTCGCTTTGAGGCGACCAAGCGCGCGATAGTCAGGCCGAAAGTCATGCCCCCATTGGCTGACACAGTGCGCCTCATCGACGGCAATGAGAGAGACTTTGAGTTTGCTTAGCGCATTGAGCAAACCGCCGGATAAGCCCTCCGGCGAAACATAGAGCATGTCCATCTGGCCATTGTGCGCCGCTTGAAGCGCAGCGACCCGGTCTTCATGGGCCATGGACGAATCGAGCCGTTCCGCGCGAACGCCAAGCGCTTTCAAAGCATCAACTTGATCGGCCATGAGCGCAATCAAAGGAGAGACGATGAGGCCAACGCCTTCGCGCAAGATGGACGGGATCTGATAGCAAAGCGATTTGCCGCCGCCGGTTGGCAGCACCGCAAGCGCATCGCGCCCTTCTAAGACATCCGCAATGACATTCGGCTGCAGGCCACGAAAGTCCTCATAGCCATAGATCCGCTGCAAAAGCTGGCGCGCATCGTCCAGGCCGGGAATGTCGGAATTCATCATCCCTGATCCATCAAAGGAATCGGGCGTTGAAACAAGCGACCAGAAGGCGTGATCTTAAGTTTTCTGTTCGTCCGAGCGATTGAGCAGGAAATGCCCATTGAGCGCTGCAACAGGTTTGTCGCGTTCACTTTGCCACGCCTCTGCTGTGACGGACGCCATGCGACGCCCGAGCTTGATCACGCGGGCGCGAGCGTAGAGGTCTTCCGCCTGACCCTGGCGCAAATAATCGACCGTAATATTGATCGTACGCGCCGGACGTTCGGCATCAGAAACCAGGTAAAGCTGCGCCATAGCGGTCATTTCCAAAAAGGTCCCGATCGCGCCGCCATGCAGCGCTTTAATCGCAAAATTGCCAATCAGTTTTTCTTGAAATGGTAAGACGGCGGTCATGTCATCGCCCTTAATATCGCACCGCATTCCAAGCGTTTGGACAATCGGGAGCTCCTTCATAATCCGCTCTAAAAGGTCACTTCGGCTTATCGTGTCGCTCATGCTGGGACCCCCAAGCTGACGGTTGGACGTGGTTTGTTGATCGCAAATGCGGCTTGCGCGGTCGCTATGACCTTGTCGCGACTCTCGTGATACGCCCACGCCCGTGTGAAGGCGACGGACTTGGTGACATGATAGCATTCAGCTTCGCCGATAATATCCCGGCCCGTATCCGCCGGGCGCATATAATCGATGCGCAAATCGAGCGTCGCCACGAATTGCAACTCTTTTAGCGTCACAGCGCACGCCATGCCGCAAAGACTATCCAGCATGGTTGTGATCACGCCGCCATGAATGACCCGAGCTTTTGGGTCGCCAATCAGATGTTCG
>JBCBDI010000132.1:0-7217 GCA_038529885.1 Pseudomonadota bacterium | reverse complement strand
GACCTGAAATTTTAGGCAAGCTCGAAGACGGCGCGGCGATCGCCCTTATCAGTGATGCCGGGACGCCGCTGGTCTCTGATCCAGGTTGGAAGCTGTCACGCGAAGCGCTTGAAGCGGGGCACCGTGTTTACCCGTTGCCTGGGGCGTCTGCCCTATTGGCAGGATTGGTCGCCAGCGGCTTACCGAGCGATCGCTTCATGTTTTGCGGCTTCTTACCCGCCAAGACCAGCGCTCGAAAGAAGGCGGCGGCTGAGTTTACCCGCGTGCCTGGGACATTGGTCTTTTATGAAACCGGACCGCGACTGGCGGATAGTTTGAGCGACCTTGCAGAAACGCTCGGCGACACACGCGACGCGGCGGTAGCGCGCGAGCTGACCAAATTATTCGAGGAAACCCGCCGCGGAACGCTCGGCGAGCTCGCGCGGCACTATGGAGAAGCGGGCGGTCCGAAAGGCGAGATCGTGCTCTTGGTCGGGCCTCCAGAAGAGACCAGCCTGAGCGAAGAAGACCTGGACGTGATTTTAATCGACGCGCTCCAAACGCAATCGGTGAAACAGGCGGCGGCCGCGATTTCCACCAAATATGGTTTAGCCAAACGGGACGTATATCAGCGCGCGCTCGCGCTCAAAGATGGCTAGGCGGTCGCGCCAACAGGCGGAACGCCGCGGGCGTCTGGCGGAGCGCTATGCTGCGATATGGCTGCAGCTCAAAACCTATTCCATTCTGGCCCACCGGGTGAAACTGCCTACAGGCGAGATCGATTTAATTGCCCAGCGCAGCGAGACGCTCGCCTTCATTGAGGTCAAACAGCGCCCCAGCCTCGACCTTGCACAATCGGCCGTGCCAGACGCCGGATGGCGACGTATTTCCCGTACCGCTGAGCTTTGGGTCGGTCGCCGGCCGCAGCTGCAACAGCTTGAATGGCGCTATGACCTTGTCGCGATTACACCTTGGGCCCTGCCCCGGCACTTTCAGGACTATTGGCGCCCTTGATTGATGCCGCAATATCGCCCAATCCCTTGTCTAATGCCGTGCTGTAATCTGCCTGAGGAAAATTAGACATGTCCCGTATCATCGCCAGTTTGAGCCTTCTTGCCCTCCTACCGACTGTCAGCGGCTGTGCGACCGCGATTGTCGGCGCTGCCGGTGCGGGCGCTGTGACCGCGACCCAAGAGCGCTCATTCGGAGAGGCCTTGGACGATGCAGCGGTTTCAAACGAGATTAAATCGCGCCTGATTGCGAATGGCGGTCTCGGCGAAGTTGATGTCGAAGTCGCGGGCGGTTTGGTGCTTTTGTCTGGTCGGACACAAACGCCGGAGCTTCGACTTAAAGCCGAAAGCATCGCGTGGGGTGTGAAACGGGCGGACGATGTTGCCAATGAGATCCGGATTGAATCGCCGGGCGGCTTCTTTGCTAATGCCTCGGACGAGCTGATCTCAACCCGCGTGCGGGCGCGGCTGCTCGGGTCTTCGAGCGTGCAGGCGAATAATTTCAATGTCGAGACCTATGGCGGAACGGTCTATTTACTGGGCGTCGCGCGCACACCGGACGAACTTGAAAAAGCCGCCCAAGAAGCGAGTCTGGTGGGCGGCGTCAATCAAGTCGTCTCTTATGTTCGCCTGCGTAATCGACGCGGCGAGATTGTGCCGTACACGCCGGCGACCAAAGCCGAGTTTGATGGCGGCGAGCTGCTCGGCGGGCCCGGCAGCTAAACCCCATCCATACAATCATTTTTTGCAAGTCCGGCACTTTGCAATCTCAGCGCACATCCTCATATAGGCCTCTGCCAATATGAGGAACCGCCATGAGCTTGCGCGTCGCTATTCAAACTGATCCGCTTGAAACAGCGGCGGTGGAGTCCAATACCACATTCGCGCTCGCAGAGGCGGCCCAAAAAGTCGGGGCCGAGCTGTTCGAGTATCAGCCCGAAAACCTGACTTATTCCGAAGGACGGATCACCGCTTTTGCGCGCCCGATGACGGTTCAGCGGGTGCCCGGCAATCCGACCACGTTCAAAGATCGCATCACGCTGGATCTGCGCGGAGATGTCGATGTCGTGCTGATGCGCCAGGACCCGCCCTTTGATATGGCTTACATCACGGCCTGCCATATCTTGGAGCTGCTCAAGCCAGACACATTGGTTCTAAACGATCCCGAACATGTACGTTCAGGCCCGGAAAAGCTCTATCCTTTGTTGGTACCGGACTTCATGCCGCCAACGCTGATCTCACGCGATAGAGCTGAAATCGCGGCGTTCCGAGATAAACACAAAGATGTGATCGTCAAACCGCTTTATGGCTTTGGCGGCGGCGACGTGTTCCGCGTCAAACCGGAAGACAGCAATTTCAGCCCTCTCATAGATCTCTTCCTTGGGCGCACCCGTGAGCCTTTGATTGTTCAGGCCTTTTTGCCGGCTGTCTCTGAGGGCGACAAACGAATCATTTTGATCGATGGCGAAGTGGTTGGCGGGTTCAATCGCGTGCCGATCAAAGGCCATGCGCGGTCTAATTTGGCGGTAGGCGGCACTGCGGTGCCAAGCGATCTTAGCGACGCCGATCTTGCCATCTGCGCTGCGATTGGCCCGGAATTAAAGGCCCGTGGGCAAGTCCTGGTCGGGATTGACGTGATTGGTGGACGCTTAACTGAGGTCAACAATACGTCACCGACTGGCGTCCAACAGGTCAGAGACTTTACAGGACGCGATCCAGCGGCGATGTTTTGGGACGTTGTGCAAGACAAGCTTGCCAATGCCTAGCCTGACGGCCAAAAATGGAGCCATGAAAATGAAAGCTCTTTCAATCGCATCGCTCTTTGTTCTTGGACTTGCCGGAACAGCCTGCTCACAAGCAGCTGAAACACAAGCCGAAGCGCAAGAGCCTGAAATCCTAACTGCAGACGCTAATGATGATGGTGGGGGAAGTTTCAACCTAGAACTGCCTTCAGACACATCAGCGGGCGGAACCGCGTCAAATGACGGGTTCAATCTCGACCTGCCGGACACCGGCACAGCGACGACAGATGGATTTAATCTTGGCACCGATCTTCAAACCTCTGGCGGTCTCGCCGCGGTTCCAGAGATCGATACAAGTATAACTGAAATTGAACCAGAAGCACCGGCCGATGATGAGCCGGTTATTCGGATCGAATAAAAGTATAAATTCGTTCTTTATTTGTTCTAGTCTTTCTGTTAAGAAGTAACGGAAAGATTGGAGCAGTTATGGTTGCCCGCGTTACCACTTTTGCTTTTGAAGGCATCGAAGCCCAAGCTGTCGACGTGCAAGTTCACATGGCGGGCGGCAACCAACCAAGCTTTATGATCGTCGGCCTGCCCGATAAAGCCGTGGCCGAAAGCCGGGAACGCGTACGAGCGGCCTTCAGCGCGATCGGCCTTGCCCTGCCGCCAAAGCGGATCACGGTGAACCTCGCCCCCGCCGATTTGCCCAAAGAAGGCAGTCACTATGACCTCGCCATTGCGCTTGGGGTTATGGCGGTCATGGGCATTGTCTCAAATGATGCGCTTGATGGTCACGCGGCGATTGGCGAATTGTCGCTTGATGGCCAGCTCGGCCCCTGCATTGGCATTCTTCCGGCGGCCGTCAAAGCATTGGAAATGGATTTGCGGCTGATCTGCCCTGAAGTGTGCGGGTCTGAGGCGGCTTGGGCAGGGCCCGGCAATCTCGCTGCGCCGAACCTAATCAGTTTGATCAATCACTTTACCGGACGCGCGCCCCTCTCTTGCCCACCGCCTGGCGAGATTGACACACCCCAAACGCCGCTCGATCTGCGCGACGTCAAAGGCCAACAGGGGGCCAAGCGGGTCTTGGAAATCGCCGCTGCGGGGGGGCACAATCTGTTATTCTGCGGCCCGCCGGGATCCGGGAAATCCATGCTCGCCAAGCGCTTGCCCGGCCTGTTGCCTGACCTTTCGGCTGAAGAGCTGCTCGATGTCTCGCAAATTCAGTCGGTCGCGGGTCTGCTAGAGCGCGGGCAATTGTCCCGGATCCGGCCATTTAGAGCGCCGCACCATTCGGCTTCCATGGCGGCTTTGGTCGGCGGCGGCATTCGCGCGCGCCCGGGCGAGATATCGCTCGCCCATCATGGCGTGCTGTTCTTGGATGAATTGCCGGAATTTTCCGCGCAAGTGCTCGACAGTTTGCGCCAGCCTTTGGAAGACGGCGAGGTGACGATCTCGCGCGCCAACCGGCACGTGAAATATCCGGCCCGGTTTCAGCTGATCGCCGCGATGAATCCTTGCCGGTGCGGCGGCGGCGCGGGCGATGGCTATTGCCGCAAAGACCCGCGCTGCGCCGAGCACTATCAAGCGCGCCTGTCGGGCCCGTTCATTGACCGGATCGATCTCTTCTATGACACCCCGCCCGTGACGGCTGTGGATCTCACCCTGCCGCCAGCCAAGGAAGGCAGCGCCGAGGTCGCGGAGCGCGTGGCGAAAGCCCGCGCTCTACAAGCAGAGCGTTATGGCGATGCGCCCGCGCCGACGCAGCGGCGGTTGAATGTCGATGCGAGCGGCGATGCCATCACCCGTCACGCCGCTCCAGATGAGGCCGGACAAGCCCTCCTCGCCGATGCCGCGGTGAAACTCAGCCTATCGGCGCGGTCCTATCATAGGGTCCTGAAAGTCGCCCGAACGATTGCTGATCTAGAAGGCTCAAGCGCTGTGCGGCGGGTCCACATCGCTGAAGCGCTGTCCTATCGCCGCCGCGCGCCTCAAGAGAGCCAATCTCAAACCCCTGGTGCCCTGGCGCATTGAGAATCGAGAGAAGCACATTAAGCAAATCCTCAAAGCCTTATGTCATGGGTATTCGGATGAGCACTGACGACAAACAGCAAAGCCCTGATCAGACCTTCTTGGCGACAGCGAGCCATGAGATCCGGACGCCTCTGAATGGCATTCTCGGCACGGTTTCGCTGCTGCTTGAAACCGAATTGCATCCGTCTCAGCGCGAATATGCTGTCGCAATCCGGAATTCTGGCGAGCGTTTGCTCGACCTTCTCAACAATGTGCTCGATTTTGCCCGGCTCGATATGGACACGATCGATCTGTCCGAAGAGGTGTTCCGGCCGACCGCACTCGCCCGCGAAGTGGTCGAACTCTTGTCCCCCCGGGCCCATGGCCGCGGCTTGGACCTTGCCCTGCGCTGCCGCGCGCCGCGCCGCCTGACCCTGAAAGGCGATGCCGGCAAGACACGGCAAATCCTGTTCAACCTCATCGGCAATGCGCTCAAATTCACCGAAACCGGGGCCGTGCTGGTCGACCTCTCTATGGAAGACGGTCGCCTCACGCTCGACGTCTATGATACCGGCCCCGGCATTTCAGAAGCCGATCAAGCAACCCTGTTCGAAGCCTTCCAGCAGGTCAGTCATAGCGACGCCAATAAGGATGGCGGCGTTGGCCTCGGCCTCGCCATTGTGAAACGCATTTGCGAAGCCATGTCCGGGACAATTTCGGTCAGCAGCACACTCGGGGTCGGCACGCGTTTCCGGGTCTCCCTGCCCTTTGAAGAAGTCGCGACCGAGGCCCACCTGGCCGCCAATGACGCGATTGATGGCGAGGTTTTGCTCATCGGCCTTCCAAATGCGACCGCGCTTTCATCTGCGGAATCCCTTCACCAAGCGGGCGCGCGTGTGCTGAACATATCAACGCCCAGCGATGCGTTGAAACAAAACGCCAAGCTGATCATTGCAAGCGCTGACCTACCCGAAGATACGCTGCGCGCGCTGTGTAATACTGCGCCAGTCCTCATCGTCTTACGGCCCGAAGACCGGACCGAGATGCCGCGCTTCCGCACGCTTGGGGCCGCCGGTTGGCTGATCCGGCCTTTGCGGGCCCAGTCGGTCATCGAACGGGCGGGCCTTGCCATTTCCGGCGGCGATGCGCGCCAGGAAGAAACACCTGATACCGGTCATGGCCGCGTGCTCATCGCAGACGATAACCCCATCAATGCGCTGATTGCCCAACGTGCCTTGGAATCGTCAGGATTTACCGTCACCGTCGCCACGACTGGACGCGAAGCGCTCGACGCCGCTGCGCAAATCAGTCCAGACTTGATATTGATGGATCTAAGAATGCCGATCATGGACGGATTTGAAGCCACAAGACGCCTCCGCGCAGCTGGGGCCCGTGTGCCGGTCATCGCTGTCTCAGCTGAGATCAATCCAGAGATTGAACGCCGCGCGCTCGAGGCCGGGGCCGATGGCGTTGCCGCCAAGCCGCTCGAAGCTGAAGCGCTGCGCCAATTGGCCCTCAAATGGGCCGGACTTAAATCGCAAGCAGGTGCAGCGTGAGTGAAGCAGCCGCCGCTCCAAGCGAAACTTGGCGCGAAACGCTAGCACGATTTTCTGAGCCCAAAATGGCGATGATGCTGGTCCTCGGCTTCACCGCTGGACTGCCCTTCCTCCTCTATTTCAGCACGCTCAGCGTATGGTTGGAACGCTCCGAAATTGATGTTGCGCTGATCAGTTTCTTCTCCTTCTTTGGGCTGTCCTACTCTTTCAAATTCTTGTGGGCGCCGGTTTTGGACCGGTTCGACATTCCCGGCTTTTCGAAAATGTTTGGCCGGCGCAGGGCCTGGATTTTCGTGGCCCAGCTCAGCGTCGCCTGCGCTCTGATTGGAATTGGGATTGCAGATCCAACCAAAAATCTCGGCGCGACCGCCCTGTTCTCCTTCTTGCTCGCCTTCAGCTCCGCCACGCAGGATATCGGCATCGATGCCTGGCGCATTGAGGCCGCCAAAGATGATGATGAACAAGCTCCACTCGCCGCGGCCTATCAGTATGGATACAAGGTCGGCATGATCATCTCCGGCGGCGTCGCCTTAGTGATTGCCGGGGTGGCGAGCTTTAATCTCGCTTACTTGTCCATGGCAGCGATCATGGCGATTGCGGCTTTGGTCTTCGCGGTTTGGGACCGCCCCAGCGGCATCAAGGCCGCGGCAAGTGCGGGCGTCGCATTGCTGGCAGTAGGAATGTGGGTCGGTTTTGATGAATTGACCGCTCTGTTCGCCGACGGCTCTTTTTCACAAACCGTGTTTCAGCTCATCAGCTATGCCTTCATGGCGATCACGGCGGCAGCCAGCCTGTTTTTTGCCGCAAAATAGCCAGCCCGTGTGGTGTGCGTGCGCACCAGTGCCGCGCGCGTGCTGCTCGGACCTCGTCCGAGCGGGTCGAGAAAGCCGCTCCGGTCACATCCAGAAATGGCA
>JBCBDI010000131.1:0-7227 GCA_038529885.1 Pseudomonadota bacterium | reverse complement strand
CGTGTTCCTCTCGTGTTCCCAACGAGAACAACATTGATGGCGACCGCTCAGAAGCAACTGATTTTATTGGTAATTTTGGAGCGGGCGATGAGATTCGAACTCACGACCCCAACCTTGGCAAGGTTGTGCTCTACCCCTGAGCTACGCCCGCGTCCGGTGGGTAAGTCGACCGCTGTCTCGCGACCGAAGCCGCCATAAACCGCAAAACAGGGGGCGGCGCAAGAGGAAAAAGCTGGCGCCGGAGCGGTTTTTACATCACGGTTTTACCAGCGTTTCGAAGACGGTCTCCATCCGCGCAGAGATCAGATCCAGTACATGTTCGAACCCGTCTGCGCCGCCATAATAGGGATCCGGCACATCCGCTCCTTGCAGAAACAGGCTCAGGGTCGCGGTCGCCTTTGGCGGACGAAGGCGTTCCAAATCAGCGAGATTGCTTCGATCCATCGCGTAGATGTGGTCAAAACGCAAAAAATCCTCTGCTTGCGCCTGTCTGGCACGTAAGGGAGAGAGATCAATTCCGCGATTGGCCGCCGCTTCTGTCATGCGCGGGTCTGGCGGATCGCCGACATGCCATCCGCCGGTTCCGGCGCTGTCTATGACCCAGTCCAGGCCGCGTTGGTCAGCGAGTTGGCGCGCGACACCATCTGCAGTTGGTGATCGGCAGATATTGCCGAGACAGACAAAAAGGAGCCGCAGCATAACCGCCTTACGCGACTTCGAGTTCCGGGGTCAGCACGCCGCGCTTGATCAGCTCTTCGCCGATTTGCACCGCGTTCAAAGCAGCACCCTTGCGCAAATTGTCCGAGACGTTCCAGAAAATAATGCCATTTTCGACCGTCGGGTCCTTGCGCACGCGGCTGACATAGCTGGCCCATTCGCCAACACAGTCGACCGGCGTGATGAATTGATCATCCTCGATATTATCGATCAATTGCACGCCATCCGCGTTGCGGAACAATTCGCGGGCCTGTTCGACGGTCAAGGGGTCTTCCAGCTCAACATTCACGGCTTCAGAATGTCCGACAAAGACAGGCACACGGACGCATGTGGCGACCAGTTCGATCGACTCATCGATAATTTTCTTGGTTTCCATCCGCATCTTCCATTCTTCCTTGAATGAACCGTCCTCCATCGGGACGTCGATCTGGGGAATGACATTGAAGGCAATCTGCTTGGAGAATATGTCTGGCGTCGGTGCGTCATTCACGAACATGCCCTTGGTCTGGGTCCACAGCTCGTCCATGCCGGCCTTGCCGGCGCCAGAGGCAGATTGATACGTCGAGACCACAACACGCTTGATGCCAGCGGCCTGATGCAAAGGCTTCAATGCGACCACAAGCTGAGCCGTTGAGCAGTTCGGATTGGCGATGATGTTCTTAGTGCCATAGCCGAGCACGGCTTCACCGTTCACTTCTGGCACGACGAGAGGCACGTCGGGATCCATGCGCCAAGCGCTTGAATTGTCGACGACAATTGCGCCCTCGGCGGCAATTTTGGGTGACCATTCCTTGGAAACGCTGCCGCCCGCTGACATCAGGACCAGATCGACCTGGCTGAAATCAAACTCGTTCAGATCCTCGCACAAGACCGTCTTGTCGCCATAGGAACATTTACGCCCGAGCGACCGGCGGGAGGCGATGGCATGCACCTTATCCGCCGGGAAGTTGCGCTCATCCATAATATTGAACAATTCCCGTCCAACATTACCGGTTGCTCCTACAACTGCCACGCGCAAAGCCATTGCTCGTCTCCTACAAAGTTAACAGTCCGCTCCTATGTCATGGCTTGTATTGCAGTGCAACTTAACGGATCTGTTGCAAATCATGGATTACATGCGATTTATGCTAGAGGACTCGCCAAAGCGGCAAGGAATGGTCTGACATGCACGAAGATATCATCAATCGCTATATCAAAAGTTACAATGATCGTGACATTGAAGGCATGCTCGACTGCGTCACCGAGGACGTGGTGTTTGAGAATATCTCAAATGCCAGCCAGTCCATGCGTCTGGAAGGCCGAGAACAAATGGGCGAGGTTGCGCGTTTGTCCGGAAATGCCTTCTCTTATCGTCGCCAACGCCTGATCTCGATTGTCGTAGGTGAAGGCAAAGCCGCGGCGGAGATCGAATTTGAAGGCAAGGCCGCTGTCGATCTGCCCAATGGTGTTCGAGCCGGTGAAACTGTGAAAATTCGCGGTGCCAGCTTCTTCGAGTTTCGTGGGCGTTTGTTGAGCCGAATTGCGGATTATAGTTAAATCTGGCGCCGAGTCTCAGAGAAAACCGCTCAAAAACAGCGTGTTTGCAGGGCGTTGTCACATTAAGGAAGTGCTACCTACGCGGTATTATTTCAGTATTCTAGCCAAAATAGATTTTTAGATCGGTCGGTTATAGTCCGACCATGTTCAAGACTGCGGCATACGGAAAGGAAACCGAACACAATCTCTCTGAGAGATTCCGTTCGCTCGCCTTCTGGACCGGCCTTCTCGGCCTGGTCGTGAATGGCTTTGTCGTTGCTATGATGGTCGCCACCGACCAGTTCACGCCGCTGGTTTTCTGGGAAGTGTCCATCTATGTCAGCGTGCTGCTGTCGATCACCGTGAGCGCGCATCGAAACGTCCGTGTAAAGACAGTGCTATTTAGCGGTCTTCTGATTCTGTTCTGTGTCTATTGGGGCAGCGCTTTTTATGAAGCTTCGCATGGGCAAACCATCCCGTTCGACCTGCCGCTGATTCTCTTCATTCCATTGCTTATCGTGCTTATCCTCGATTATCGGCTGCAGTTTGCGCTGATGCCGGTGCAGGTTGTGTGCGTCTATATCTATGTCTCCCAGTTTATCACAATCCGGTTTGATGAGACCTGGTCGCACGCGGATCATCAGGCCTTCAGCCTGTTATTGGCCGTTGTATCAGGTTTTTCCTTCATGGGGATTGGCGTTGTTGCGTGGGCGCGCGCACGGGCTGACACAAGACTGCGCGACCTGATTATTGAAAAAGAGGAACTTGCCGCCACAGATGGTTTGACTGGGTTGCTGAACCGGCGAGCGTTCATGACGACGCTGCGGCGCAATTGGTCAGCCGTATCGACCGTTGGCATTGCCTTCATTGATCTCGATCACTTCAAACCGCTCAACGATCAGTATGGTCACGCCGTCGGCGATGAGATTCTGCAAACCGTCGCCAAGCGTATTGAAGAATTGCCGATGATCTCCGCAGCGGCCAGGTTGGGCGGAGATGAGTTTGCCGTCCTCTTCAAGGCGAAAGACGACAATCAGTCGGTCGATCATGTCATTGACTATCTGCATGCCAAGATCACCGGTGATGTTCGCGGCGAAGCTGGCCTGATCTCGATCGGAGCTTCGATCGGCTATGCCGAATGTGGCACGCTGGATCAGACCCTGAGCGGCCTGCTCAAATCTGCCGATACGGCCATGCGCCGTGCCAAAAGCGGGCGATTGGGTTGGGCTGTGTTTAATCCTCGGATTGATGGTGCTGCCTTGGCCAATTCGCAGCTCGAGCTTGAGCTTAAAACCGCAATCAAGGATGGCCAGATCAAAGCTGCCATTCAGCCGATCGCGAATGCCAAGAGTCGAGAAATCGTTGCCTATGAATTGCTGGCGCGCTGGACCGATAGCGTATTTGATCGGGATCCCAGCCCGAAAGACTTTATTCCGATCGCTGAAAAGCTCGGTCTGCTGAACGAGATGTTATGGGTCACGCTGAATGAAGCGCTGGCACATTTGCAGCTCGACAATCAGCGTTTGGCGATCAATGTCTCGCCCGCGCAATTAATTGCTTCCGATTTCCTTGAAACGCTGGTCAACGTGCTTGGTCGCCATCAGGTGAGCCCAAGCTCGATCACGATCGAAATCACTGAAGAAGTGGCCTTCCGGAACGTCGATCGCAACATCGCGATCCTGCAGGAAGCGCGCGATATGGGAATCGAGATTGCGCTGGATGACTTCGGGACTGGATACTCGTCCCTGTCCATGCTGGATACGCTGCCGCTCGACAAGCTGAAGATCGATCAGAGTTTTGTCCGCAAATCCGACAAGAGCGAACAGAGCAAGCGCATCCTTCTGGCGGCCATCCGGTTGGCCAGACAGCTCGGTCTGTCCTCTTGCGTAGAGGGCATCGAGACCCAGGAATTCGCGGCGCGGGTTGCGGTCCTCGGCGCGGATCATATTCAGGGCTACTGGCTGGGGCGCCCACAACTGGTGAAAGATGCCAAGGCTGCGCTGAAAATGGTGTCCTGATCAGGTGTCCGGCGCGTCTGAGTCCAATTCAGCCTCCAATTCCTCATTCTCGGCCTCCAGCTCTTCATTTTCGGTTTCGACTTCCTCGACCCGCTCTTTCAGCTTTTTGATCTCGCGCTCGCGCAGCTCGTCCGAGAAGGCGCTGGCAAAGACACCCGCCGGCAAAGCAACGACACCAATCCCCGCCAGCGCGATCACCGACGCAAAGATCCGTCCGAGCCCGGTGACTGGATAGACGTCGCCATAGCCAACTGTTGTCAGCGTCGCGATGGCCCACCACAAGGCCCGCGGAATTGAGGCGAAACTCTCTTGCTGCTGACCGCCCACGCCTTCGACAAAATAGAGCGCCACGGCGGAGACATAGACCAGTGCCAAAGCCATGGCGAGCGTTGTCAGAAGCTGCGTCCCAGCGCGCTCCACCGTCGCGCCCAGGACGTCAAAGGCGGGCACAAAGCGCGCCAGTTTGACCAGTCGGGCGAGGCGCAGGACGCGCAGTATGATCAGCACGTCATCACCGACGCCCGCCGGTGTGAGCAGAATCCATAACAGTTCCGGCAGGAAGGCGATCAGGTCGGCGATCGCATACGGCGTCATCATGTATTTGAGACGACCCGACACGCCTTTATAGCGCGGGTCTTCTCCGGCGACCCAGACGCGGACGATGTACTCAATCGCGAAGATGGCAACGATGGCGACATTGACCACGTCGATTGCGGCGCGCCAGGCAGGCCCGATCGTTTCTTCGGTTTCGAGCGCCAGGGCCAGGAAGCTGATCAGCACCAGCGCAAAGATGAAACTGTTCAGCTTGGACAAGCCGGACTTGCTGCGCATATCCGGTTCCAGTTCCGAATAAAGCCGTTTGCGCAGTCCCACTCCTGTCACCACGTGTTGCGCAACCATGCCTGTTCTTCCCCGCTCTTATCCTATCCCCGTAGCACACCGCCCGTCGCTTTGGCGACGGCGGCGATGATTTTCTGAGACAGGGCCTCAATGTCCTGATCCTTCAGCGTTTCACCCCGCGGCTGCAAGGTCACTTCGATGGCAATGGACTTCTGGTTCGGCTCAATACCCGGCCCCTGGTACACGTCGAACACGTCCACCGCGGTGATCAGGGATTTGTCTGCGCCTTGAGCGGCCTTGACCAGAGCGGCCGCTTCAGCCCCCTCTGGGACGACAAAGGCGAAGTCGCGTCGCACCGGCGTCAGGTCTGCCTTGTCAAAGACCGGTTTGGTCTTGGTCGTCTTGGCTTTCATTTGGGGCAGGGCGTTGAGGTTCAGTTCGAACGCATAGATCGGCCCGTCCACTTTCAGTGCTTTCAGCACACGCGGGTGTAGGGCACCGAAATGCGCCACGGTCACTTTCGGGCCGAGTTTCAGGCTGGCGGATTGTCCCGGATGCCAATGCGGCTGTTTCGGCTCCCCGACCTGGAAACGCGCTGGCGGTTGGCCAATCGCGTTGAGAACCGCGTCCATGTCTGCTTTCGCGGAATAGGCATCATAAGTATCAGCACCGCTCCAGTGGCGATCCTTGACCGGGCGCACCAGAGCAGAGACCACCGCGCGCTGATCCTTTGGGCCGTCGCCGAGATAGATGGGGCCCGCTTCGAACAGGCGCAAATCGCGTTCGCCATGATCGGCGCCGCGCTGCACCGCCAAAGCCAGGTTGGCGAGAATGCTCGGGCGCATCTGGTTCAGTTCGCTGGCGACGGGATTGGCGACAGTCAGAGCTGCGGCGCCACCCCCAAACAGTTCTGCGAATGGCTTCGGCATGAAGCTCCAGGTCACGGTCTCCAGGAAGCCGCGCGCAGCGAGCGTCCGACGCGCGGTGCGGATGCGATCCTGGATCGGTGTTGTCACCACGCGCTTGCCGCCCTCGAGCGGAGGCAGGGATGTGGTCGGCAGGGCATCAAAGCCCTCCAGTCGCGCAATTTCTTCTACCAGGTCGGCACTTTGATCTATGTCGAAGCGCCAGCTCGGGACTTTCAAAAGCCAGGTTTCGCCTGTGTCTTCAATGGTGAAGCCGAGAGACTTGATGGTCTTCTTCATAGCGGCCGGCTTGATGTCCAGTCCGGTCAGGCGGGCGACATCTCGCTTGAAGAATTCGACTGGCTCGTCATTGCGCGGCGGTTCACCGGCAAGTGAAACTTTCGAGGCGCTGCCGCCGCCATATTCAGTGATCAGGCGCAAGGCGAGTTGAACGCCCTCGACACAAGACTGTGGGTCTACACCGCGCTCGAAGCGATAACGGGCATCAGATATGATCCCGGTGGTGCGGCCTGTACGCGCGGTGCGCAGCGGATCGAACCAGGCGCTCTCGATGAACACGTCGGTCGTGGTCTCCGACACTGCGGTGCTCTCGCCGCCCATGACGCCGCCAAGGCCGATTACGCCGCTCTCGTCGGCAATCACGCACATGTCTGAATTGACCTGATAGGTTTTGCCATCAAGCGCATCGCAATGCTCGCTATCCTTGCCGAGGCGGGCGCGGATCGGGCCTTTCAGTTTCGCCGCATCATAGGCGTGCAGGGGGCGCGCGCGATCGATTGAGATGTAATTGGTAATATCGACGAGCAAAGATTTCGGTGTAATGCCGACGGCCTTAAGCCGCGCCTGCAGCCAGTCCGGCGATGGGCCATCCTTGACTCCGCGCACCAATGCCCCGGCAAAGGCCGGGCAAGCCTCGGGATTATCGAGCTCAATTTCGACCGGGCAATCATACGAGCCGCTTACCTTGCGCACCGGGTCATCAATGAACGTGCCGGCGCCAGCGGCCGCGAGGTCCCGGGCAATGCCCTTGACGCCTAACCAGTCAGCCCGGTTCGGTGTGACTTCAAAATCAATCACCGGGTCATTTAGTTCGAGCGCGTCGGCCGCCGGCGTGCCGAGTTTGAGAGCGCTATCCAGATCGGCAATGCCATCATGATCCTCGCCAGCGTTCAGCTCCTTGGTGGAGCACATCATGCCCTGGCTTTCGACGC
>JBCBDI010000130.1:0-7229 GCA_038529885.1 Pseudomonadota bacterium | reverse complement strand
ATGATCTGCTCAGCGCGATCGCCAATTCAACGATCGATGGCGAACTTTTGTCGGAGGAATTCCTCGATGGGTCTTGGCTTCTGATCGTGTTTGCCGGTAATGACACGACGCGCAATTCTCTGTCGGGTACGATGAAGCTCCTCACCGAGTATATGGATCAGCGCGAGAAATTGGTCGCCAATCCCGACCTCTTCCCGAACTTCGTCAATGAAGCGATCCGGATGGTCAGCCCGGTGACTTATATGCGCCGAACCGTGACCGAGGATACCGAGCTGGGCGGCCAAGCCCTCAGCGCGGGCGACAAAGTGGTGATGTATTACGCCGCCGCCAATCGTGATCCGGACAAGTTCGCATCACCGGACTCATTCGACATTGAGCGTGAGAATGCGGGCGAGAACTTAGCCTTCGGAAACGGGCCGCATGTCTGCCTCGGCAAGCGCGTGGCCATCATGCAGCTGGAATCCGCTTATCAGAACATCCTACGCCGATTCCCGAACATTCGTTGGACGGGAAAGTCGACGCTCGCACCAAACAATTTCGTGCACGCGATTTCGACTTTGGAAGTCGATCTAGGAACGTAGGAAGGCTTCGGCTTTATTGACCGACATGGGACGCCCCAAAGCAAAGCCTTGAGCGTGATCAAACCCAAGCGTGCGCAGATGCGGCATGATCGCTTCGTCTTCGACGCCTTCAGCGGTTGATGTCATGCCCAATCGGCGCGCCATCAGCGTCAGGGCTTCAAGGATTGTTTCGACCCGTGGATTGTCGATCTGTTTGATCAGCGAGGCATCCACTTTCAGGGCATCTGCCGGCAAGTCCGCGAGCCACTGAAACGAAGAGTGGCCAGACCCAAAATCATCCAGCACAATCCCTGCCCCAGCGGCCTTGAGATCATTCAAGCGGTTGAGCGTTTGCTGCGTATCGCGCAGCGCGTCTTGTTCGGTCAGCTCAAGGCGAATGGAGCCTGGGGTTAGATTGTGGCCACTCCGCAAAGCCGAGATCAGGCCAACCAATTGGTCATCTTCCAGGTCCAAGCTGGTAATATTGACCTGCACGAAGAGATTTGGATTGCGCGCCACCGCCCGGAAGCCAACCAGCGATTCTGCGGCATGGATGAGCATCGACGAGGCAAGCCCCTGCGTGTCGCCGACCGGCGCGCCGCGGCCCTCATTGCCCTCCCAGCGCGCGAGCGCCTCAAACCCTTCGACTCGGCGGCTGCGCAGGCACAGGATCGGTTGAAAGACCGGTAGCAGCTCGACGACACCCGGTTCGCTCGTATTGATGTCTTCACCGACAGACAGGATCACACCGCGCGACCAGTATTCATCGACCGAGCCCCCCGCGAGATGGACAATGCTGCCATCCGCCGTCGCGAGCTCTAACGCCACATCGCCATTCGGAGTGTTCAGCCCAGACCGCAAACGCTGGCGGCTCAGACCATCCAAGACATTGTTGAGGTCTTCAAGCGCCCAATCGCCTGAGAGAAGTCGGCCAAGCGCAGGCGGCACCAGCGACATGGTCAGTCGCTGCGTGTTCTTATTCCACTGCCATTCGCCGATTGGGACACTCATACATTAGGCCTCTGCAACCATGTTTGAACGGATGAAGTCTTGAATGGAAGGCAGATCATTGGAGATCCGATCAAACACTTCCCCGCGCGATTTGAGTGCGTCGCACCGACCCGGCAGCGGCGCATCATCGCCGGTCGCTTCAAGCACGGTTTCTGGGAACTTTGCGGCATGCGCCGTCGACAGGATCACCGTGCAAGCTTCCGTCGCCGATAGACGACGCGCCGCAGCGGTTCCGACCGCGGTGTGCGGACAAATCAGGCTGCCGGTTTGAGCTTTGAACGCGCGCATCTCTGCCAATGTGTCCTCATTCTCGACCACTTCAGAAGTAAAGCCGGTACACCCTAAAGGACCGCGAACAGAGTCTGGAAGATTCGCCGTATCTGATTGACGATATTGCTCATAGGTGCGGCGCACGAGGTCGCCATCGCGGCTTGCGACTTCGAAAAAGAGCCGCTCGAAATTGCTTGGCACCGAAATATCCATGGCTGGGCTTGGCGTCGGAACCGCTTGTTCGCGCTGCATGAGGCCGTCTTGGAGCAGCGTCGCGAGCGTCTTGTTCTCATTGACCGCGCAAACGAGCTCAAAGCCAGAAAGAAGCCCGCACCGGGCGGCGACATAGCCTGCAAAAGCGTCGCCCATATTGCCGCTCGGTACGACAAAACGGATCGGACGGTCTGGACCGACCGCAGCTTGCGCCGTGGCATAGTAAACCGCTTGCGCCGCGATCCGCGCCCAATTGATCGAGTTGACGCCTGATAGGCGCACATCAGCTGAAAAGGATTTGTCCGCGAACATGGCTTTGACCAAAGCCTGGCAATCGTCAAAGTCGCCCTCGACCGCGAGATTATGAACGTTCGACGCGCCGGTCGTTGTCATGAAGAGGCGTTGGACGGGCGAGACGCGTTCATGCGGGTGGAGGATATAGAGATCCACTTGGCTGGCGCCCGCAAAAGCTGCTGCCGCGGCACCGCCTGTATCGCCAGAGGTGGCACAGACTACGCTCATCCGCTCTCCGCGGCGGCTGAGGACAAGGTCATAGAGCTGACCAATGAACTGCATGGCGACATCTTTGAAAGCGAGCGTCGGGCCGTGATGCAGCTCCATGATGTATTGATTAGGTCCGCTTTGGTTTAGCGGAGCGACACTCTCATGCGAGAAGCTGGCATAAGCGCGCTCGCATAGCCCGGATACGTCCTCATCGGTTAGCGCATCGCCCGCAAAAGCTGAGAGGATGCGCGACGCCACTTGCACATAGCTCTCATTTGGCTGAGCCGGCGCGATTTGCGGCCAGGTCTCTGGCACATAAAGGCCGCCATCTGGGGCCAGACCCGTCAGGCAAGCCTCGACGAAATCAACCGGATCGGCTTGTCCGCGTGTCGAAACATATTTCATGGCGCATCCGCCCTTATTTAAAACTTTAATCGCCCGCGGGCGCGGTGAAGCGCCAGATACACGCCTATCAGGCCAAGCGCCATCCCCCACCATGTCAAAGCGTAACCAAAATGGCGCTCTGGCGGCAATGGGTCGAGCGGTTTGGAAAAAGCATAAGGGTTCGGCGTCTGGCGCGCCTGATCCAGACTGGCGGCGTTTCGCACCGTCATGATCACCGGCTCTAAGACCGGCGGCACCGGCACAATGCCCAGCCGCGCGCTCATTCCGGCTGGATCAAGGCGATACCATTGATCGGCCTCGGGATTGTCCTGCGCGTTAAACACGCTCTCATTGGCGACTTTTGCCGCCAGAATGCCTTCTAAGGCGACTGTATCGGGAAGTTCGGCTATCGCCGCCGGAACTGGCTCAGGCCCGCCGGTGGCCTCGACCATGACGAGGACTGGCTCACCCGTGCCGACGATCTGCCCAGGCGCGTAGCGGCGCCAAATCGGCTCGCCATCAGCGAAGCCATAGACTTGCTGGACATTGCCGGACTGTGAGCGATCAATCTCGACGCGGTAGACCTCCGCCACATCAATCTGTTCGGTTTGCGCCGGCATGGCGATTTTTTCGGAATAGCGGGCATATTGCCAGTTCCCGAGCAGGATCAGGATCACCAAGCTGGCAAGGCTCAACACCGTCAGAATCGGCATCGGCTTAAACGTCATTTTCCGTGCGTCCCGACTGATTCCCACTTTGCCTCTTCGGCGTGGTTCTTCCACTGCAAGGCAAATAGAAGAGATTTGAACGGCCGCAACAGCGCTACGCTGGAGAGCACAATGAGCGGCGTCCACACCACAATGTGCACCCATACCGGCGGATCGAATAAGACTTGGACCAATAAAACGGGAGGCGTGATGACAATGCCGACCAAGAACATAACAAAGAAGGCCGGTCCGTCTCCGGAATCGGCCTTCGAGAAATCTGCGTCACATACGGAACAAGATGGCGCAAATCCGAGATATGAGTTGAAGACAGGCCCTTCCCCGCAATTGGGGCAGCGGCAGCCGAGGCCTGCCGCAATCGGCGAGACCTCTTTAGGCATCGCCTTAGTGTCCTAGGACGAGGTGCGGCAGCACGTAGACGAAGGCGAACAGGAACAACCAGACGACGTCCACAAAGTGCCAGTACCAAGCCGCAAATTCAAAGCCGAGATGCTTCTTAGCCGTCATATTGTTCGCATAGAGGCGGAACAAACAAACAGTGAGGAAGATCGTTCCGATGACCACGTGCGCGCCGTGGAAGCCGGTCGCCATGAAGAAGGCGGAACCGTAAAGCGTGCCATCAAACGTGAACTGCGCTTCTGAATATTCGTAGACCTGCAAGCAAGAGAACGCGAAGCCGAGAATGATCGTCAGGATCAGCATGAACTTGGCATTGTCGATCTTGTCATGCTGCAGCGCGTGGTGCGCGGCTGTGACGGTTGTACCCGACAGCAGCAGGATCAGCGTGTTGATCAATGGCAGGTGGAAGGGATCAAATGTTGTGACGCCGGTCGGTGGCCACTGCGCAAAGGCGTTGAGGCCTTCCCAGACAGGGCTCGTCGCGTCGAAAGTTGCTCCAACGCGAGCCGGGTAGAAGATGGCGAGCTCAAAAAAGCTCCAGAACCAAGCGGCGAAGAACATGATCTCCGACACAATGAAAAGAACCATGCCGTATTTCAGGCCAATCTCTACGACCGGTGTGTGATCGCCTGTGCGGCCTTCTTTGACGACTTCACGCCACCAACCGGCCATCACCCAAATCACGCCCAGGAAACCCGGCGCCAAGGTCCACAACTGACCCGGTTCGACGCCAAACAAGCCTTTCATATACATCACGCCGCCAACGGCGAGCACGAGCAACGCAATTGAACCGATCAGCGGCCAAGGCGATGGGTTTACCAGATGATAATCGTGTTTGACGTCTTCGGCCATGACGGGGAACCCCTTGAGGCAATAGTTTCAATTTCCGGCGTATTAGACTGCTGCGCCGTGTTTCTGCAATAGGTCAATTAATAGATGCCGTTTTCGTCGCACCTGTAAATTCGTCCGTATTGAAGAAGGTATAAGAAAGTGTGATCGTTCGCACGTCGTGGGTGCCGCGTTCTTCTTCCAGCGCAGGGTCGACGAAAAAGATCACTGGCAGCTTCTTGGTTTCGCCCGCCTTGATGATCCGCTCTTCAAAGCAGAAGCATTCGAGCTTGCTGAAAAAGCGTCCGGCTTTGTGCGGCGTCACGTTATAGCTGGCGATCACGCTGACATCGCTCACAGACGTGTTTGTCACTTCGTAGAACGCTAAACTATGCTCACCTAAGCGGACGGGGAGATTGGTCTGTACGGCTTTGAATCTCAGTGGTGCATTGGCCACATTCGCATCAAATCGGACGGTGACTTCACGGTCGCTGACGCGCTCTGGGGCTTTTTCAGCGATTTGGGTGGTACCACCAAATCCAGTGACGCGGCAGAACGTATCGTAGAGCGGCTTAGACGCAAAAGCGAGGCCGAGCATTCCGAGCGCGGCGACCGTCGCAAACACGGCGATACGGGTATTATTCATCGTTCGCTTCCTCGGTTACCGCAGCCTGCTCTGCTGCCAGAGCTTCCGCGCGAGCCATGGCTTCGCGATCGGCTTTCTCTTTAGCCGCTTCATCCATATAGCCTGAGAAATAGAGGCGGTCCCCGCCACTAAAATCAGTCTGCTGAATGCGCAGCGCCGTGCTCACACCGACAATCACAACGAAGGCAACCAAGGCCCAAGCGAGCCAGACATTGCGGCGCTTTTGAGCCTTTTGAATCAGAACGGCGTCTGATTGCGGTGTGTCGACAGCCTCGCTCATTAGGCACCTCCCAGCGGGAAGTATAACCCAAATCCGCGCTCAATGATGAGTGCGGCAAAGAGGCCGAATAAATAGAGGATGGAAAAGGCGAACATGCTCATGGCGAGTTTGCGTTCATCGTCACCCGCATCGGCATCGCCAGCACGGCTGCGATAAACCTTGATCGCAAAGTGCATAAAGCCTGCTGTCAGCAGTGCGCCCGTAACCGCGTAAACCCAACCGCCGAGGCCCGTCAGCAAGGGTGCCATACCAATCGGCGCCATGATGATCGTATAAAGTAAGATCTGGAACCGGGTCGCCTTAGCGCCATCGGTCACCGGCAGCATCGGCACGCCAGCTTTTTCATACTCTTTATGCGCGACCAGGCTCAGCGCCCAGAAGTGCGGCGGGGTCCAAAAGAAGATGATGGCAAAGAGCATCCAAGCATCAAGTGGCGTCGTGCCCGTGACAGCTGCCCAACCGATCACCGGAGGAAACGCCCCTGCTGCGCCGCCAATGACAATGTTCTGAGCCGTGCGGCGCTTGAGGACGATGGTGTAGAACCAACCATAATAGGCGATCGAGAGCGCCAGCAGGCCTGCAGCGAGGACATTCGAGGCGATCCACATCAGCAAAACGGAAACGGCCGACATGATCAGGCCCATAGAAAGGGCTTCGTCTTTCGGGACTGCGCCGGACGGGATCGGACGGGTCGAGGTCCGCGTCATGATCGCGTCAATGTCTGCGTCGTACCACATGTTGATCGCGCCAGCAGCGCCTGAGCCAAGCGCGACGGCGAGCACCGCCACCCCAGCCAGCACAGGGTTCATCTCCTGCCCTGTCACACCGACAGCTGCGACCAGACCTGCAAAGGCCGTAAACACAACGAGCATCATAATGCGGGGCTTGAGAAGCTCCACATAATCACGCGCCGTGGCGAGGCGAGGTCCTGTTTGTTCTACGGTCATGTCGACAGACATAGTGCGATACCTTCTTCGCTTCTACAGAAACGGCCCTCTGCGCTGTTGTTGCGCAAAGGGCCGTCCTAATCGAGTTTGGTTAGGCCGGCTTAGTGACCTGCCTCTTGTTTCACCACTGGCAGCTCGTTGAACTGGTGGAATGGTGGTGGGCTTGGCAGCGTCCACTCAAGCGTGGTGGCGCCTTCGCCCCATGGGTTGGCGTCTGCTTTGCGACGACGGATCATGGATTCCACGATGCCGAAGAAGAAGAGCAGTGTCGCAACCATTGAGAGCGCATAGCCCATAGAAGAAACGCTGTTCCACAGAGAGAACGCTTCAGGATAGTCCACATAGCGACGTGGCATACCGTTCAAGCCGAGGAAGTGCTGCGGGAAGAAGATCAGGTTCGATGCGATGAACATGACCCAGAAGTGGGCATAGGCCACGACTTTGTTATACTTCACGCCGAAC
>JBCBDI010000129.1:0-7269 GCA_038529885.1 Pseudomonadota bacterium | reverse complement strand
CGGCATTGACCGGCATGATCATGAATTCCTGGATGTCGATCGGATTGTCCGCATGCTCACCGCCATTGATGATGTTCATCATCGGCGTTGGCAGGACCCGCGCATTGGTGCCGCCAATATAGCGATAGAGCGGCATGCCGGAGCTTTCCGCCGCCGCTTTGGCTGTCGCCATAGACACGCCGAGAATGGCGTTCGCGCCGAGGCGTTTCTTATTCTCGGTGCCGTCCAGCTCCATCATCAGGCCGTCAATGAGGCGCTGCTCGGTGGCTTCCATGCCGGTCAGCTCATTGGCGATCTCACCATTCACGGCATCGACCGCGCCCATGACGCCTTTGCCCTTATAAGCTTCGCCGCCATCGCGCAGCTCGTGCGCCTCGTGCACGCCGGTCGAGGCCCCAGACGGCACCGCAGCGCGCCCAAATGAGCCGTCCTCCAGCGTCACATCCACCTCGACGGTCGGATTGCCTCGGCTGTCGAGAATTTGGCGGGCGTGAATATCGATAATTTCGCTCATTGAGAGGTCCTCTGCGACACGGTTGGGTCAATTGCCGCAGCGTCTAGTGCGCAATGCCGCAAAGAGCAAGAGGACGTTCCGCCATCATGGTAAACGCATCGTACGGTATGCGAGGCACAATTCCGATGAAATTCGCTCTTGGCTTTTGACGCCGACTTCAGACGCGGCTGCCTATCCTGAATCCTAAGCAGAAGAAATCTGCACGGAGAGGGCAACTGATGGGACGTTTAGACAAGGCTCAATTTGCCGCTGTTCTAGCGCTATTACTTTTAAGTCTCGGCCAGGTCTTTGGCTTGCAGGCCGCCTATGCGCAGGGCGTCACGCACCAGACGATTGTGGTCCGTAAAGGCACCTCCCTTCCCGTCCCCGTGCTCAATAGCTTTGACCGGATCGCGGTGTCAGAACCGTCTATCGCAGATGCAGCGCCGGTCTCGTCTCAAGAGTATTTCGTCCGCGGCCGCGAGATCGGCACGACCAATATCCTCGTCTATAATGAGCGTGGAAATCTTGTTCAGCTGGTCGATGTCATCGTCATGCCGAACCTAGACGCGGTGCGCAGTGACCTCTTGGCGCTCTTCCCAAAAGCCAAAGTCGACTTGCACCCTGTTGCAGATCGCATCCATGTCAGCGGCACTGTGGCGGATGAAGAAACGCTCGGCCAAATCATGGCTGTGGTTGAGAGCCATGCGCCGGAGCGCTCGATCAATGCGCTTGAAGTTGAGCTGCCCGCGCAAGTCTTGCTCGAAGTGCGGTTCGTCGAAGCCTCGCGCGATGACATTAGAGAGATTGGCTTTGGCACTGAGATTGGACGTCCAGGCGACTTCCTGTTCCTCACCTCATCGGGCCTCATCTCGGGTGATCCGGCCCGCGCGGTGGGCCAAGTCTTTGGCGGCTCCGGTGCAACGTCGATCGATTTCACGCTGCAGGCTTTGGAAGAAAAAGGCGTCGTACGCACGCTGGCGAAGCCGAACCTGGTCTCGCAATCGGGTCAGACGGCGTCTTTCCTGGCCGGCGGCGAATTTCCCGTCCCCGTAGCCGCAGACGAGGACACGATTTCCATTGAGTTTAAAGAGTTCGGCGTCTCGCTAGAGTTTACGCCAACCATCGCGCGCGAAGACCGGATCGTCTTGCAAGTCCATCCTGAGGTGAGCAATCTAGACCCGCGCAATTCCGTGCGCCTCTCAGACGTCGAGATCCCTGCCCTCAGCGTGCGCGAGATCAAAACGCAAGTTGAGCTTGGCAATGGTCAAAGCTTCGCCATCGCCGGTCTTATTCAAAACGATTATCAAGCGACCGAGCTGCAAACCCCGCTGCTCGGCGAAATTCCCATTCTTGGAAACCTGTTCCGCTCCACCCGGTTCAAGAAGAACGAGACAGAACTGGTCGTGATCATCACCCCGCACCTGGTCTTGCCGCCAGAGGTCGGAGATGAGCTCAGCGACCCAATCGCCTTGTCCGAAGAGCCGACGCAAGTTGAGCGCTATGCCCTCAGCCAAATCGAAGGCCGGCCGAAAGCCGAACTCGGACAGTCCGTCGAAGGCAATATTATCAGCCAATCCACAGCCCCTCAGTTTGGAGGACGATAGGATGTCAGCCAAACGTCAAATCTTCGCCACCGCAAAACTCCACATCCTCAGCCAACATTTCGATGAGCCGCTCCTGCAAGCATGGGGCGAGAAAGGCGGCCAATACTCCGTCACGCACGATTCCTATGCCGGGCTGATGGACGCGCTGAATGAGGACGGACAGCATATCTGTGTCCTCGAACATGCGCCCGAGAATGATCTTGCTGAATGCCTGACCGCGCTCGCGATGACGGGTGTAAACATCCCGACCATTGTCATTGGCCAGAACCTTCCGGTCAGCGCGCTTCGCGTCCTGATGGGGCTGCCTTGCTGGGACATTCTCGACACCCAGGTGAGCTTTGACGCCGTCCACAAAGCCCTGACGCGGGCCGCAGACGCGCTCGCCCAAGAGAATGAAAAGCCGCAATCCGATACGCCATCCAATTGCTGGACTTTCGTATCTTCCGTCGGCGGCGCTGGCGCAACGCTTTTGGCGTGCGAAACCGCCTATCAGCTGGCGCAAATGAAAGACAAACCCAAGGTTGCTTTGTTCGATCTCAACTTTGTTGATGGCAGCTGCGCAACCTATCTTAATTGCGACTCTAACTTTCTGCCGACCGTCTTCCAGAAAGACCCGCACAAGATTGATGATGTCTTCCTAAAGACGCTGACCACCTATCACACGTACGGGTTCGATGTGCTCGCCATGCCGCGTTGGAGCCAAATGGACACGCCGCCCTCGCGCGATGTGATCCTGCAATGCTTGAACGTTGCATGCGAGAGCTATGACTATGTCATCATTGATAGCCCGCGCTGGCCAACGGCGTGGAGCTCGGACATCTTTCTCGGCAGCGATGAAGTCATCCTGGTGACGGAACTTTCCGTGCCTGCATTGAACGCCTCGCGCGAATGGGTCGAGCAGTTTGCCTCCGATCCGCAATTTCCGTCGATCCGCGCCGTCTTAAACCGGCGCCAAAAAGGTATGTTCGGAGCGAAGGTCACGGAAGAGCAGGCTTGTACGGCGCTCGAAATGGAGGTGTTCGCTTCCATCCGTTCCGACTGGCCAACAGCCCTTTCTGCCGTCAATCTCGGCCAATCGATTGGCGACCTGAAAGCCAATTCAGCGATCCCAAAAGACATTGCCGAGCTCATCCAAAAGCTCCTGCGCAAAGAGGCAGGGAGCGAGGATATTAGCACACTGAGAGCCGCTTCATGAGCCGCTTCTCGATCCAATCTCGCCCGAGCCCAGAGCCCGTAGAACCAGAACGCCAACCGGAAGAAACCGCCGAAGCGCCGCCGGTTCAGCCCGAACCGTCTGAGCCCCCTGCGCCGCCGGCTGAGGAACCAGACACCGCGCGCGACAATGATCTCCTGGAATCGAAGCTTCAGATCCACAATAAGTTGATCGACGAACTTGATCTCTCGGGTCTTGATAAAATGACCCCGGATGAGCTGCGCACACAGATCGGCGTCTTCGTCACCAAAGCCATCGCTGATCAGCGCCTGCCTATGGGCGCAGCTGAGGTCAAAGCGTTCACCGAGGACATCGTCAATGAAATGGTTGGCCTCGGCCCGCTTGAGCCTCTGCTGGCGGACGAGTCGATTTCAGACATTCTGATCAATGGCCACAATCAGGTCTATGTGGAACGCGGCGGTGAGCTGGAACTTTCCAATGCCCGGTTCCGGGACAATCTCCACTTACGTCGGATCATCAATAAGATCGTGTCCGCCGTCGGACGCCGGGTGGATGAGGGCTCGCCTTTGGTCGATGCGCGCCTGGCCGATGGCTCGCGGGTCAATGCCGCGATCGAACCGATTGCGATTGATGGCCCTCTGGTCTCCATCCGAAAATTCTCCAAAAAACCGTTCACGCTCGAAAAACTGGTCGGCTTCAATGCGCTCCCACAAGCGGTTGCAGACTTTCTCTATGGTGCGGTGAAGTGCCGGGTCACCGCGATCATTTCGGGCGGCACGGGCTCTGGTAAAACCACGCTCCTGAATGCGCTCTCAGCCGCGATCAGTCACAAAGAACGCTTGATCACGATTGAAGACGCGGCTGAACTTCAACTCCAGCAACCGCACGTCGCCCGCATGGAAACCCGCCCTGCCAATCTCGAAGGCAATGGCGAGATTAAACAACGCGAGCTCGTCAAAAACGCGCTTCGGATGCGGCCTGACCGGGTCATCCTCGGTGAGGTGCGTTCTGAAGAAGCGTTCGACATGCTGCAGGCGATGAATACCGGTCATGAAGGCTCGATGGCGACCATCCACGCCAACAATCCACGCGAGGCGATTACCCGTCTGGAACAAATGGTCGCCATGGGTGGCTTGCGCATTTCACAAGAGGCCGTGCGCGGTCAAATCTCAGCCGCCATCGGCATTATCATTCAAGCCCAACGCCTCAGCGATGGCTCGCGCCGCATCACGCATGTCACCGAAGTGACCGGTATGGAAGGCGAGGTCATCCAGATGCAGGACCTGTTCGTCTTCAAACGCGTCGATACCGGCGAAGACGGCTCGGTCATTGGCGAGTTTCGCGCCACCGGCCTTCGTCCAAAATGCTTGGAAGAAATGACCCGCAAAGGCGTCCACATTCCGGGCGAGACGTTTGATCCCTCTCGTCCATTGCTCAGCGTTGGGGGCAAGAATGGATGAGCCCTATATTCTCTATGTTCTGGCCTTCTCGTCTGTCTTCCTCGCTGCACGGTCTCTCATAGACTTCGGCAAGGACGCGCGCGACCATTCGCTGGTCAATAAGCGCCTTAAGGTCCAATCGGAAAATGAAAGCATCGCCGAAGCGGTGATGGAGCTGCGCCGCAAACGCGGCCTCGATGAAGACGGCAATCGCGTCATCAAGAGCGATTGGCTGGGCCGCCTCGTCGCGCGCTCAGGTCTCGACTACAAACCTGGCACCTGGGCTGCCATCGCGATTGGAACAGGCGCTGCGGTGGCCGGGGCCGCCTATTACTTCTTAGGGCTTCTCGCCGCGCTCGCTGCGTTTCCGACTGTGGCGCTGGTTGGACCGTATCTCGTACTGAGCATTCTCGGCGGCAAACGCGAACGCGCGCTTGGCGAGCAATTGCCAGACGCTTTGGAGATTGTGGTGCGCAGCCTGCAAGCGGGCCACCCCGTCCCCACCGCGATCGCCCTTGTTGGAAAAGAAACACCGGATCCGCTCGGCTCGGAATTTGGACTTGTCGCGGACGAGATCTCTTTCGGCTCGAGCTTGGATCAAGCCATTGAGAAAATGGCCGCGCGGACCGAACATCCAGACATCAATCTGTTCAGCGCGATTGTTCGCTTGCAGACCCGCACCGGGGGCAACCTCGCCGACCTCCTCGCCTCAAACTCGCGCACTATTCGACAGCGGCAGAAGATGCGCCTTAAGATCAAAGCCGCGTCTGCTGAGGGGCGAATGTCATCTCTTATTCTGACGGCGGCGCCCTTTGTTGTGCTCCTCGCCATGCATATGCTGACGCCGAGTTTCTATGGCGATGTCCTCCATGAGCCATTAATTCAATATGGTCTGGGCGGGGCGCTCGTTTGGATGGCGATTGGCAATTTCGTCATGCGCAAAATGACGAACTTCAAGATTTAGGAGCCGCGCGATGATCGATCGATTTCTAGACAATCCGGCCATGCTGCTCCTTACCGCTTCGCTCTTTTCTCTAGCGATCTTCCTGCCTGCAATGGTGATCGCCTCAAAGTTCCGCAATCGGATCGCGGGGCGTTTGGTTGGCGGCCAAAGTGCTGGCGCTGCGAGCGCGCAAGGCCCGGACCATGCTTGGCTGGCAAAATTTGGGCAGAGCTTAACCAAATCTCAGTCCGAGGAAGAAACACGGCTGCGGGGTCTGATGATGCGGGCCGGCTATTTCTCTAAGAACGCGCCTTACATTTTTTTCGGCATCCGGGCGCTCTGTTTGATTGCGCCGCAATTCCTGCTCTTCCTGTCGCTGCCGCTTCTGCCCTTCTCGCTGGGCGGCATGAACCTGCTCTATGCCTCAATCGCGGCCGCCGCGATTGGCTATATCGCGCCCTCGATGATGCTGAACCGCCAGATCGAGCAGCGCGAACAACAATATCGCGACGGCTTCCCGGACATGATGGACCTGCTCGTGGCCTGCGTCGAAGCCGGGCTCAGCCTGGACGGCGCGATCATTCGCATCTGCGAGGAGCTGCAATATCGCTACCCACATCTTGGGCGTCAGTTACAAATGATGAGCCTGGAGCTCCGCGCTGGCCGCGACCGAAACACGGCCTGGGGCAGCTTCGCCGATCGCCTCGGCCTCGAAGAAGCGCGCTCGCTCGCAACCATGCTCAAACAATCCGAAGAGCTCGGTACCAGTATTGGCGAAACCCTTCGCGTCTATGCCGCTGATATGCGTGAGAAGCGCATGCTGCGCGCTGAAGAGAAGGCCCTGGCGCTTCCCGCCAAGCTGGTTTTGCCGCTTATCCTGTTTGTGTTCCCAACCTTGCTCATCGTATTGATGATGCCAGCCGTTGTGCGGATGATTTGGGTGTTTGGAAGCCAAGGCATCTAAAACAAATCGGCCGGGCCCGCAGAAGACAACGAACCCGGCCAAAGCCAAATGAACCTGCGAAAATATTTGGTTGGCCGGGCTCTCTCACGTCCCCTAACTGGTAAGATCGCGCGCCGGGTCTGAGCCCGGAATGAGGCGTGTTGGAGCCGCCGGTTTTGGCGTTGCAGCGGTCGGCACTTTCACTTCCGTCTCGTCTTGTCCGAGCATCACTTTAATCTGCTTATTGCTGGGCTTGCGCGCAGCGACACGACGCGGCGTGTAAGAGGGTTTCGGACGCGCTTCTGCGACTTTCACAGCCGGAAGCCCTTGCTTCTCCGCATCGGGCTCACGGGTTCCGCGCAGCGCGAGGGACAGATCCCCCAGCCCCGCCGCGACGGAGAGTTTTTTCGCATCTTCAACCGACACAGAAAGCGTTGCCCGCGCAAAGAGCTGCGGCTCTTCGCTGAGTGGATTGTCATTGAGGTCGACGGCCAAAACCTCAACATCATTGAGCAGCACTTCCGAGACCAAGTTCACGGCCCGCGCATTGCGGCCTTTGTCCTGCGTGAAGAGCACATCAACGCTATCGCCTGGCAAGACAAACCCCGCGACGCCGCTGACATCATTCATGCGGACCGTATAGGCGCGGTATCCCGGCTCCAAACGGCCT
>JBCBDI010000128.1:0-7278 GCA_038529885.1 Pseudomonadota bacterium | reverse complement strand
ACAGTTCAGACGCCTCTTTCACTGCGATGTTCACTTGTGCCTTATGGTTAACGCAGTACGGGGCGCGGCATGACTCTTCCTCCCCAAACCACACACCCTCATCGAGAGATGCAGGCGTTTCGCGTCGGAAATTTCGCGCTGTTTCCGACCCGCAATTGTCAACAAGCGCGTGAGCATTTCGGTCTATCTCAGCGCGAGATCGAATTGGTCATGCATGTCAGCGGCGGTTTGACCAAGCAGGAAATTGCCGACCGCATGGGCGTTTCGCCCGCCACTGCGGACACATTTCGACGCCGGGCCTATGTGAAGCTTGGCGTGCATTCTGGGTCAGCCGCGGCCGCTATCATTTCGGCCTATCTTGCCGGATCACGGGTTGAAGAACGCGCCGCTGAGGACGTGGCTTAGCCAATGTGCTGCGCGAGGCATTGCGCAATATAGTCCGGGTCAGCATCAGCTTCGGCAAAGAAGGTTTTCAGCTGCCAATTCTCATCCATCAGATATAAGAGCGATGTGTGATCCATTGTATATTCAGACAGACTGTCCGGTGTCTCAATCCGCTCATATTGAGCAATGAACGCATCTGCAGCGGCGGCGATCTCATCTTCAGTGCCGGTTAGGCCGAGCAAATTGTCGGGAAAGGCCGCAGTCGCGACATAGCTCGCAAGCGCTTCGGGCGTATCCCGTTCCGGATCAACCGTGATCAGCAAGGTTTGCGGCGCGTCGACGCCGTCTGGCAGAGCTTCATAGGCGCGGTTCACGGCGACCAATGTGCCAGGGCAAATATCCGGGCAATAGGTGAAGCCGAAATAGATGAGGGTCGGCGCGCCTTTGAAGGTTTCTTCGGTGACCCGCTCGCCGGTATGGGAGACCAAACTGATCGGTCCACCGACCGTGTCATAGGCGCGGCTCATGCATCCTGCAGACGCTCCGCCCGCGGTCGGTTCAGACCCGGTTTGGCCACAAGCGGCGAGCGCCAAAGAGGCAAGGAAGGTCGAGGTTAACTGTAAGACTTTCATGCCCGAGATATGCGTCAAACGTATGAGTATGATAAGGGGCGCTGTTGCCGCAGCAGGAGAGCTGAATTGGAAGATTTAAACGCCACGCGCGCCGGTATGGATGAAAGCCTGGTCAGCTTGCTACCAGAAGGCCTCTCCAATGTTGGCGCGGCGCAAGGACGGGCACGTCTGGGCACGATGATGACGCTGCGCTGGCTCGCCGTTGCGGGTCAAACGCTTGCCGTCTTGTTTGTGAACGTCATCCTTGGCTTCACGCTGCCTTTGGGGCTCTGTCTCGCGGTGATCGCCGCGTCTGCTTGGCTCAATGTATTTCTCTCTTTTGCCGCGGTCGGGCCGCAGCTTCTAAAGGGGTGGGAAGCGACGGTGCAAATCTGCTTCGACGTTATTCAGCTGGCCTTGTTGATCGGCTTGACCGGCGGCCTCTCCAACCCGTTCCTGCTCTTCTTGATCGCCCCGGTTACGGTTGCGGCGTCCAGTCTGCACGGGCGTTACACGGCGCTGATCGCCATTGTCGCGATCGGATCGGCAGCAATGATGCCTGTTTTCGCCTTTGATCTACCTTGGCGCGAAGGCGAAACGCTGGTCTTCCCGCAACTGTTTGAAAGTGGCCATTTTGCAGCGCTCTGCATCGGGATTGTCTTCTTCGCGCTATCAGCGCAGCAGTTGAACGAGGATGAAGCGAAAATGGTCCGCGCTCTGGACGCGGCCTCTGTCGTTATGTCCCGCGAGCAGCGTCTGTCTGCGCTTGGCGCGATGTCGGCGATGACGGCCCATGAAATGGGCACCCCGCTTGCCACGATCCACCTGGTCTCCAAAGAGCTTCACAGCATGCTGCCGGAGGACAGTCCTTACCGCGAAGATACGGCCCTCTTAGCTGAACAGGCCGAGCGGTGCCGAGATATCCTCCAGCGCCTTGGCCGAGCCCGCGAAGCCAGCGATATCGTCCACGCCAATATGCCGATGAGCGCCTTGGTCGAAGAGGCGGCTGCGCCCCACAAGGGCCTCGGCGTTGCGGTCTTTGTGACCTATCAGGCTGGCGAAGGCGGGGAGGAGAAAGTCCCGGTAATCCGCCGCAGCCCCGAAATCCTCCACGCGCTCGGCGCTTTCATCGAAAATGCGGTGAGTTTCGCGGACTCTGAAGTGCGCGTGGTGGCCAATTGGACGGATCGGCAATTCATTGTGACCATTCGCGATGATGGCCCCGGCTTTGCCGCTGAGGTTATGCCAAAGCTCGGCGAGCCATATGTGTCGCAGCGCGGTGAAGCTCAGCTTGGCGGCGGCGACATGGGACTTGGCTTCTTTATTGCTAAGACGCTGATTGAAAGAACTGGCGGCCGTATTGCGACACGCAACCGCGCGGCACCGCGTCGCGGAGCCATCGTACAGGCGGTATGGCCAAGAACTGAGTTACAGCCTTTGGACAATACGGAAAACAACCTAGATTAAGGGCTGAAGGAGCAAAAAAATGGAATCTCCAGTCACAGTAAAGCTGCATGAGAGCCTAAAGGATGTTGAGGACAGAACTTGTCTCGTTCTCGATGATGACGGCCCGTTTCTGCAACGCTTGGCCCGCGCGCTCACCCAGCGCGGATTTCTCGTGTCAGCGACGTCGAAAGTGTCTGAAGCGCGCGACATCGCGCGGCTGAACCCGCCTGCCTTCGCGGTGCTCGATCTTCGCCTTGAAGACGGATCAGGCTTGGATGTGGTTGAAGTGCTCCACCGGTATCGCCCAGAGGCCCGTGCGGTCATACTGACGGGCTATGGTGCGATCGCCACGGCGGTGGCGGCAGTTAAAGCGGGCGCAGTGGATTATCTCGCAAAACCTGCTGATGTCGAAGATATTGTCCGGGCCCTGGTCAATTCTGGTGACGGTCTGCCAGAGCCGCCGGAAAACCCCATGTCAGCGGACCGCGTGCGCTGGGAACACATCCAACGGGTCTATGAGCTGTGCGGGCACAATGTGTCTGAAACGGCGAGACGCCTCAATATGCACCGTCGCACGCTGCAGCGTATCCTCGCCAAACGCGCGCCTCGTTAGGGCTTGCTCAACCGGGTTTGAGAAGTTTAGGTGCGGATATGACTGCACCACCTTTCGCTCTTGCTGAAAATCTCTCCGATTTAGAGGGCATGAAGCACGGCTTCTTCGGTCGCCAGGGCGGGGTCTCGACCGGCCTTTATGAAAGCTTGAATATCGGCCAGGGCTCAGACGATGAGGCTCAAAATATTCGAGACAATCGCGCTTTGATCCGAGATGCGCTCGGTGCAGAGAAGCTCCTTTCCTGCTTTCAGGTACACAGCGCCAAAGTCGTCACGGTGACTGAGCCTTGGCACACGCGGCCGCAAGCCGATGCAATGGTGACCAAAGCGCCAGGGCTCGCGCTCTGTGTCTTGTCGGCCGACTGCGTCCCGGTCTTGTTTGCCGATCCAGACAACAAAGTCATTGGCGCGGCCCATGCCGGCTGGAAAGGCGCGATTGCAGGGGTTTGCGAAGCCACGATGAGCGCCATGGAAGAGCTCGGTGCAGATCGTGAAAACATCCACGCCGCCATAGGCCCCGCCATCCAGCAAGAGAGTTATGAGGTCGGGCCGGAATTTCGCGACACATTTGTCGGCGAACATGAGTGGACTGACCGACTGTTTAAAGCGGGACGAGATGATCGCTCCCATTTTGATCTCACGGGTTATGTCCAAACCGTCCTGCAGAGAGAAGGGGTGAAAACGGTCTCCAATCTCGGACACGATACGTGCAGTATGGAAGAGACCTATTTCTCCAATCGCCGCCGCAATCATCGCGGCGAGGCCGATTATGGCCGCAATGGGAGCGTGATCGTTCTCACCGACTAACGCCCAATAAAAAAGCCCTCCAGTTCGGAGGGCTTTTGAAATTCGGAAGAAAAGTGACGCTTAGGCTTCGACTTTGACCCGTGGGCCAGCGGCGTTCACGTCGGCATCGACATGGGCTTCATAAATCTTGAAGTTATCGACGAACATCTGCGCCAGCTTCTCAGCTTGAGCGTCATAAGCGCTCTTGTCGGTCCACGTATCGCGTGGATTGAGGATGGTCGGATCTACGCCTTCCAGGGCCGTCGGGACCATGAAACCAAAGGTCTCGTCTTCGCGGAAGTCGGCTTGGTTCAGCGATCCGTCCAAAGCTGCGTTCAACAGCGCACGGGTCGCTTTGATCGGCATCCGGTGGCCAACGCCATGCGCGCCGCCTGTCCAGCCGGTAGAGACCAGCCAGCAATTGACATTGTACTTGTCGATCAGCTCACCGAGCAGCTTGCCATACTCACTCGGGTGACGCGGCATAAACGGGCCACCAAAGCAAGTTGAGAAGGTTGCGGTTGGCTCCGTCACGCCTTTCTCTGTGCCTGCGACTTTCGCCGTATAGCCAGATAGGAAGTGATACATGGCCTGAGCTGGGGTCAGCTTGGCGATTGGAGGCATAACCCCAAACGCGTCACAGGTCAGCATGATCAGATTTTTCGGCTGGCCGCAGCGTCCGCTCAGGGAAGCGTTCTCGATCGCCGAGATCGGATAAGCGCCGCGCGAGTTCTCCGCTAGGCTATTGTCGAAAAAGTCGAGTTCACGTGTCTCAGGGTCCATGACGACATTTTCGAGCACCGTGCCCCACATGCTTGTGGTGGCGAAAATCTCTGGCTCATTCTCTGGCGAGAGATTGATCATCTTCGCATAGCAGCCGCCTTCGAAATTGAAGAGGCCGTTTTCTGACCAGCCATGCTCATCATCGCCGATCAAGGTGCGGCTGGCATCTGCAGACAGCGTGGTCTTGCCGGTACCGGACAGGCCAAAGAAGATGGCTGCATCGTCATTGCCGCCATCATTGACCGAGCAGTGCATCGGCATCACGCCTTTGGTCGGCAAGATATAATTCAGAATGGTGAAGACCGATTTTTTTGTCTCGCCCGCATAAGATGTCCCGCCGATTAGAACCAGCTTCTTAGCAAAGTTCACCGCAATCACGGTCTCTGAAACCGTGCCATGCTTGGCCGGATCCGCACGGAAGCTTGGGCTGTTGATGATCGTAAACTCGTGGGCGAAGTCTGTGTATTCCTCCGCCGTTGGAATGCGCAGTAAGTGGCGGATGAACATGGAGTGCCAGGCAAACTCATTGACTACGCGAACGGGCGCACGGTGATCGAGATCAGCGCCGCCGAACAATTGTTGCGTGTAGAGCGTCTTGCCTTTCAGGTGCGCCTGGAAGTCTTCCCAGAGGGCGTCAAAGTTCGCCGGGGTCATGGAAGCATTATTGTCCCACCAGACGGTGTTCTCGGTGGTTTCATCGCGGACGGTAAATTTATCCTTGGCGGACCGACCGGTATGTTTCCCGGTTTTGACCAGCAGCGCGCCGCCTTTGGCCACTTCTGCTTCGCCGCTTCGAACCGCTTGTTCGTATAAGCGTTCTTCAATCCAATTTGATCTGACTTCCCCAGCCTCGATTCCTAGATCAGCCAACTCGACGTTCTGTTGAGACACGTTATTTTCCCCTGAGCTTGGTCGCACGTGTGTTTCAAAATGACCGCACTCGGAGCACAATCCCTTCGAAGTTGGCGATACAAATGCAAGCCCCCCGCCAAGGCCACCCCTGCCAAGAAGGTAAACGCTGTCAAAACTGTATGACAGCGATGTCGAATTCGGGGGTGCGCGATCTAGCGGCAAAAAAGTCCGGTTTCGAACAATTCTGAGTGAGCTTAAGCGCGAGTTTGCGCGCCGGTTAGATCAACCCACGCTTGATTCGTCGAAGCGTTTGGCGAATCGGCGCGATGGTCCGCAGCGAGTCGTTAGAGGCTGGCGAAGGATCGCCAAAGATCTCTGCTGTCAGAATGCGTGCAGCCCAAGGGGCCCATGTGAAGCCGCGGGATCCATAGCCGCCCGCAACGAACAGACCCTCGCGCTCATGTGCGCCCTTGGGAAGTTTCCAACCCGCACGTTCCAGCGCGGGGCGGTCGGCCAAGAGCCCCGTATTATCGGGTAATCTGCCAATCAGTGGGAGACGGTCCGCGGTCGTCGCCCGCACGCCAACATGGGAAGAAAGGTCCGCACTTTTGGCATCGCGCAGCCAATATGGATTGAGCGCATCGAGAGCACTTATATTCGAGTCGCGCGCCGCGCTGGTGGCTTCCGGGTCGCCGTCGCAATGATCCTCAAAAGTCGCGCCCCAAAGCCGGGTCCGACCACTCGCCAAAGCATAGTGTCCGGATGCGAGCGCCCCAGGCGGCGCGTCCACCTCGCTCTCAAAAGACTCTACCTGACCCAACCGAGCGGTCAGATCGAGATTTGGAACCAGCGTTTCCAAATGCCAGCCACCTGCCAGCACAATGCTCTCATATGCGCTTCCATTGACCCGTTTTGTATCTAGGTCGATGTCCGCTTTCAGACCCCATCTGACGTCCAATCCTGCGAGGAGCGCTGCGCGTATTTTCGCAGGCTGCAAGATCATCGAGGCTTTGTGCAACACGCCCCCATTGCGGATTGCTTCAAGCTGTTCGAGGCCGAGCGGCGGGTCAGCGAGAAGTTTTTCAAATCGCCGCGCTTCAGTGTCGTCGCGCGGAAAATGCTGCGTCTCGGTGATGCTGGCGCCTTCAAGATCGCAATAAAAGCTCTGGGCGCTGAGATAGGCGTCCACCAATAGTCTCGCCTGTATTGTATCGGCGGCGTCGAGACGCGGCATAATCAGGGCGAGCGGGTTCGCGCTGGTCCCTTGATCGGGCCCACTTGCCGCATCAAAGACCGTCACCTCCGCGCCGCGCTGGGTCAGCGCATTTGCCAGGCACGCACCGGAAATACCTGCTCCGATGATTGCGATTTGAGGACGTGTTGGGAATTCTGGCCACGCGCCGTCGCCGGGATAGACCGCCTCTAAACGCTCCCGCTTTCGGCCATGGCCCGGCTTTTTCTCAACTGAGAAGCCTGCGCTCTCCAGCCCGCGCCGAACCGCGCCTGCAACCGTGAACGTTGCGACGCGGGCCTTTGGATTTGAGCGCTCGGCAAGCTCCGCCCAAAGCGAGTCTGCCCACATGGCTTCGTTTTTCGCAGGACTGAACCCATCTAAAAACCAAGCATCGGTTTTGAAATGCGCGCGCGGGAGCGTGTCCTCGATCTGCCCGGTATGGAGCGTCAGGGTCAGCCGTTCTTCCGGCCAAGAGATCTGTTGCACGCCAAGCGCCCGCACAGGCCATTTGTTACAAAGCTGTTCGGCCAAATCCTTCACTTCCAGCCAAGGCTTCAAAGCGCGCGCTGC
>JBCBDI010000127.1:0-7314 GCA_038529885.1 Pseudomonadota bacterium | reverse complement strand
GTGTCTCGGTCCAGATGGAATAGCCGTCGAGGTTCATGTGAAGCTGGTCGGAGATGAAGATCTGCCTTGGAACACCGCCATCCATCATCGGGCTGGCGATATCGACATAGATCAGATCCTCGCGCGTGTCGGCTAAGGCTTCGATCAAGGCATTGGCGTCGCGCTGGGCGTTGAGTTCACTCAGCCGCGCATAAGAGGGTTTTGCCGATAGGAAATAGACCGGCGCATCGCCGAGCCGCTCGCGCTTCATGTCCATGAAGACTTCAAACCGTGCCGCCACATCTGCTGGGCTGGCCCCGGCATTGATGTCATTCTCGCCGGCATAGAAAACAATTTCGCGCGGTTGATGAGGGCTGAGCAGGATGTCGAAATAGCCGATCAGATGCGTGATCTCCGACCCCCCAAATCCGCGATTGAGAGGGGCAAGATCTGGGAAGTCTTCGTCCAGCGTGAACCAGAACCGAATGCTGGAGCTGCCGGTAAACACCGTCCGGCATGCTGTTGGTTCTATCACTTCATCCTGGACGATGAAATTGTAGATCTCGGAGGCGAAGGGCGCGTCCCGGCCGAGTATGATGGGGTCTGTGGAGATGGTCGCGGTGGGGGCTGTCGGTGCTCCTTGGACAAAAGGGGCGGCCGGTTCTTGGGCCGTCGCGCAAGCGGAGAGGGGGAGAAAGGCGAGTACGGCCGCGGTGAGGGGGCGAGTAGGAATCGCTATGCGTTTGCTCATAAAGTCCTCCGAACGTTTGTCTCTCAGGATTAAGACACGTATTCTCTGCCGAGGTGAAGGTCATGTTTTCCAAACGCTTTGCCCAACTCGTTTGGGCAATCCATCACGTGATCTTGAGGCTAGAACGGGAGAAGGAAGCGCGCTCCCGGTCTTCGCCGTGAGTTTGGGTGTTGGGCCCCACGGACAAGCCGTGGGGAACGCTTGCTATACCAGCTCGCGCGAGAGATCGAGCCAGACGGGATTGTGTGCTTCGATCAAATTGACCTTCCATCTTCGCGGATAGCGCTTGATCTGTTTTTCGCGCCTCATAGCGAACGCTACGTCGTCAAATCGTTCAAACCAAACGAGGGTGTAGCAGCGATACTTAGCTGTAAACCGAGACCCAATCCCTCGCTTATGCTGGCCAACGCGAGCTGGCAGGTCGCGCGAGAAACCCGTATAGATCGCGCCGTTCTTTCGATTGGCCATGATATAGGTTGCGATGAAATCATACCGCGCCATTGGCGCATGAAAGCATCCCTGGCCTGGTGAACAATCTCTCAGCATCTCATTTGTAGAAAAGTCGGGCCGAACCCCTTTCCGCGCGCTTTGCCCAACTTGTTTGGGCAATCCATCACGTGATCTCGCCGAAAGATCGAGCGCGACTCGATCCCTCCCGATCCTTGCCGGTAGCTTATCAGCTGGACCCCACGGACGAGCCGTGGGGAGCGTTCGTTTCAAATCGATGGCGAATTCGCCTACCCATTCTTCCCAAACTTGCGATCCCGCCCCGCCAGGATCCGCAAGCGCAGCGCGTTCAGCTTGATAAAGCCTTCCGCATCTTTTTGATCATACGCGCCGTGATCGTCCTCGAAGGTCACAATGTCTTCGCGGTAGAGGGAGTACGGGCTGCTGCGGCCGACCAGATGCACGCCGCCTTTATAGAGCTTCACTTTCACTTCGCCGGTCACGTAGAGCTGCGAGTGGTCGATGGCGGCTTGCAGCATTTCGCGCTCAGGGCTCCACCAGAAACCGTTATAGATAAGCTCAGCATAGCGCGGCATCAGTTCATCTTTGAGGTGGCCGGCGCCGCGGTCGATGGTGATCGATTCCATACCCCGGTGCGCGGTCAGCAGGATTGTGCCGCCGGGCGTCTCATAGATGCCGCGAGACTTCATGCCGACAAAGCGGTTCTCCAGCAAGTCCAAACGGCCAATGCCATGCTTGCGACCGAGCTCGTTAAGCTTGGTCAGGATCGTCGCTGGGCTCATCGCCTCGCCATTGATCGCGCAGGCATCGCCTTTTTCAAAACCGATGGTGATGATTTCCGGCTCGTCCGGAGCATCCTCTGGCGCAACGGTGCGCAAGTGGACGAATTCCGGGGCCGCCTCAGCTGGGTCTTCCAGGACTTTGCCTTCTGAGGAGGAGTGCAAGAGGTTGGCATCGACCGAGAAGGGTGCCTCGCCGCGCTTGTCTTTGGCGATTTCAATGCCTTGGCTTTCGGCAAAAGCGAGCAAGTCGGTGCGGGACTTAAATTCCCAATCGCGCCAGGGGGCGATGACTTTGATGTCTGGATTGAGACCATAATAGCCAAGCTCAAAGCGGACCTGGTCATTGCCTTTGCCGGTTGCGCCATGACAGACCGCATCGGCGCCCATCATGTCGGCGATCTCAATCTGGCGCTTAGCGATCAACGGTCGCGCGATCGATGTGCCGAGCAAGTAGACACCTTCATAGACCGCATTGGCGCGGAACATTGGAAAGACAAAATCGCGGACAAATTCTTCGCGGACATCTTCGATGAAGACATTTTCCGGCTTTACGCCCGCCGCGATAGCTTTGGCGCGGGCCGGTTCGATTTCTTCGCCTTGGCCAAGATCAGCGGTAAACGTGATGACTTCCGCGCCAAATTCCGTCTGGAGCCATTTCAGGATGATCGAGGTGTCGAGGCCCCCGGAATAGGCGAGCACAACTTTTTTGGGCGCAGAGGACATCGGATCTCTCCATCATCGTATTTTTTGAGTCCCGCGCGTATGGCGTGGCTTTGTCGCCTGCGCAAGCCCTAGTTAACTGCAACATGAACACGGCGGTCATATTTGCCTCAATTGATCAGAAAATGGTCTCAATTGCTGACCGCGCTGTGCCATTTTTGAACGCGAGAACAGATCCCATCGGAACAGCGAAGGGAGAGCGACCTCATGAAAAGAACAAGTCTAACCATAGCCGGCATCGTTGCGAGCGTTGCTCTTGCGTTTGGCGCCAATGCGAAAACGCAGCCTGACCCTCAACCTATTGTGGATACCCCAGACATGAACGCTGTTTCTTCTTACATTCTTCTCGATCGCACCGGATCGATGTCCGACATTTGGGACGAAGCCTTGGGCTCGGTGAACGCTTATGCTGCAGCGATTGGTAAAGTCGAAGACGGCGAAGCGGATGATCTAAAAACCACGGTCACTTTGGCCGCTTTCGACTATCAAGAAGGCTTCCAATTTGATGTGCTTCGCAAAGACATTGAGCCAGATGCCTGGGCCAACGTTACCAATGATGATGTCAGCCCGCGCGGCATGACGCCACTCTTCGATGCCATCAACCGCACCATCACCATGGCCGAAGCCGACAATCCGGAAAAGGCGGTGATCGTGATCATGACCGATGGCCTAGAAAACTCGTCACGCGAAGTGACCCACGCGGGTGCCAAAGCGGCCCTCGACCGCGCCGAAGCTCGCGGCTGGGAAGTGGTCTTCCTTGGCGCTGAGTTTTCGAGCTTTGGCGATGCCGATGCGGTGGGTGTTGATCGCTCGAAACAGATGGCGGTGAGCGCTGGCACTTTGTCGATCACGCAAGAGCGCCTCGCCAAGAAAGCCCGCGACTATGGCAAAGGCGAAGCCGCCGAAATCGAGTTTGACGCCGAAGACCGCGCCATCGCGGAAGAAGAAGCCGTCAAAGATCGGACCGGCTCGAACCGGTAAGTAGAGTATACTAGAATCCCCGCAGGCACGGGACGCAACGCGGGTGAGAGGAAGGCGTGGAGATTTTTCTCTGCGCCTTCTGACATGCAAAATGCTCAAAGTGTCGCAAGACAAACCGCGTGCTCACCGTCAACTGGCGGATAGAGCGGCCTTTATTCATAAATGAAAACGCATTTTTTAACGGGTTGTTAGTCGCCGGGCGTATCCTGTCGCGGTATACCATGCGTGAGCTCTTGGAGTCGGGACGTTGAAGACAACTTATGGATCTAGCTGGCGGGGCGCCGTCAGCGGACTCACTGTGGCTCTGGCGAGTGGCCTCGTCGTCGCTTGTGGCGGCGGAGGCGGGGGCTCGAGTGTGTCGCCACCGCCTCCACCCCCGCCGCCTCCGTCTGCTCCGGCATCTGGAAATGTGAGTATTAGTGGGCAGGTGACGTTCGATCGTGTGCCGCATGTGACAACGTCGAGCGTGTCGACAGCGCTAAATTATGCAGCCACGCGGTCTGATCCAGCGCGCGGTATCATTGTGCAAGCGGTGGATTCAGGCGGCAATGTCTTGGCGTCTGACGTGACAGATGCCAGTGGCAATTACTCGGTGACCGTGGCGGCCTCAACGCCCGTACGGATTCAAGCCCGCGCTCAGATGCAACAAACCGCAGGCGCGACTTGGAACATCCAGGTGCTCGACAACCAGAATAGCTTCGCGATTTATGTGCTCGCGGGGGCGTTGGCGGATTCCGGAACGGCGAATTCGACCCGAAACCTTAATGCAGCGTCTGGCTGGGGCACTGTCAGCTACACAGGCACGCGGGCGGCGGCGCCTTTTGCCATTCTAGACTCCATCTACACAACCGTGACCGCGATTGCGGACGTCGACGCGAATGTTACTTTCCCAGATCTGCAAGTGTTTTGGAGCGCCGGAAACTCAGACAATGGTGATGGAAGCTGCGCCGATGCAGAGCTCGGTCGAATCATCACATCGTCCTATACGAGGACCAATTGCCTCAATCCCAGCCTGACGGATTTTGGTGATTTTGCGCCAACCATCCTCATCCTCGGTGACGATAATGTCGACACAGACGAGTATGATCCGTCGGTTATCGTGCATGAATTTGGGCACTATTTTGAAGACCAGCTCTCGCGGTCTGACACGATCGGCAATGGTCATAGTCTCGCCGATCGATTGGACGCCCGCTTGGCCTTTGGCGAAGGGTGGGGCAATGCCTTCTCGGCGATGATTCTGGGTGATCCTGTCTATCGCGACAGCTCAGGAGCTCAACAATCCACTGGTTTTGCATTCAGTGTGGAAGCAGATTTGACCTCCTCGACCGGCTCACGCCCGCAAGGTTGGTATGCCGAAGGCTCGGTCCAGCAAATCCTTTATGATATTTTCGACTCAGGCGTCGGCGATGATGATCCTGTGTCCGGTGGTCTGGCGCCGATCTACAACGCGTTCACCGACGCGGCGTATACCAGCACGCGAAATTTCACGACCATTTTCGAGTTCGCCAATCAGGTCCGCACCGAGGCCGGGATCAATGGCGCGCAGATCGACGGATTGATGACCGCGGAAGATATTTTTGGGACCGGAGCGCGAGGCGTTGGTGAGACCAATGATGCGGGGCTCGCGCAGGTTTTGCCGGTCTACAAAACCGCCACGGTCGGCGGCGGCCCGATCACTGTCTGCTCGACCAATGCCTTTAGCAGCCCGACAGGCGGCGACAATAAGCTGGGCGTCTATGACTATGTCACGCTGACTCTGCCGTCCACGCAAAGCATCAACATCGTAGCCAGTCGCACCAGCGGTGCAGCCTCCACCAATCCGAATTTCAGAATTTGGATCGAAGATCGTTTCATCGTCCAACCTGCTGTCATGCAATCGACCAATAATGCAACCTGGTCCGGAACGCTGACGGCGGGAACCTATGCGATCGATTTTTTCGACGAAGGAAACACTGAAGGCACGTCCGCGAACGCAAGTTGTTTCAGCTTTGTGGTAAGCTAAGGCGGAAAGGAAACCAGCCATGTTTCAATCCAAGACCACTGCCAGTCTGCTCGCCCTATCAATGGCCGGTATGCTGAGCGCTTGCATGCAGCAATCCGCGACCCAGCCCGCTGAAGACCTCGACGTTTCTGAAACACCCAAACTGGTCACGCTCGCACCGCCCATTCAGACCCGCAAACCGGTTCCCGCCGTGAGTATTTCTCACGAGATGCCAGATGCGGTCGAAGCGGGTGAAACCGGCACGGTGACGTTCACAGTCAATGAGGGATATCCGTCTGGAACTCTGGTCTTAGAGGCCAAAGGCGGCGAAGGCTTGGATGTGTTTGGCGCCACGGCCACGACTTCTCAGGACATGGCCAGCGCCACAACGCACACTTGGCAGGTGAACTATTCTGCCGCCGAAGACGGGATCTATCGGCTTTACGTGTCTGCATCGGCGAATGTTGATGAAACCGTCTCCGATACACGTGCATACGCTGTTGAAGTGAAGGTCGGAAACTGGGCGTCGGCACAGTCTAAACCCGCTGAGCAAGCGAAGATGGAAATGCAGGGCGATGGCGAGCCGGTGGTCATTCTAGAAGCCGAAGAGACGATCGACTAGGCAACGCGGCCAAACGCCGGAATTAAACGATGTAGTCTGGGCTGATGCGCTTATCGGGGGCGCGGCGATAGACCAAGAATGAGAAAATGGCGGTCGTGACTGCAGCGCCTATTGCGCCGCCTGCAAGCATAAAAGCTAAGCCGATCCCATTCACAATGAAGGCGCCGATGAGGCTCAAAAAGCCGACCATCATAAACAGCCGTCCGCCGAAGCGATGTGTCTTCTCCCAGGTATATTCGCTGGAAAGGGTCCAAGGGGTTCGAATGCCTAAGAACCAATTCTGGCGGGTCTTGGGCATGTAGTTCCCGAGCACAATCAAGAGAATGCCGGTTCCTGCAATGACAAAGCGGACAAACTCTATCGGTGTGCCATCACCCTCGCTGGACTGAAGCATCAGCATCGTCATGCCAATATGGACGCCGCTTAAAAGCAGCATGGATGCTATCCAAGAGGCGATATAGGCTTTTCGGCTCTTTAATAGGTTCTCTCGCATCGGCTCAATCTGCGGCAACAGGGCCAAAATAAGGGTGCTGAGCAACGCTGCGCCGGGAATGAGCCACAGGATCATCAGCGCTTCTTTACGATTGGCGAACCGATCAGCAGTGCCGCTTGCATTCCAGTGAACTGCAATATTCTCTGCCGGAAGCTGTCCACTCGCCCAAATTGAGACGCCCGCCATAGCGGCGATAGCCATCCCAGATACATATAAACCAGTGCGAATCATTCTGCAGCCTCCTTCAAATCGTCGTCTCCATTGTCGCGCCCAATCATGCCCAGCAGAGCTGTAACGGCGTCCTCTACGACGCTTGTATTGGTGCGATAAATGATAGATGTGCCCTGCCGCTCAGCTGTGATGAGATCTGCGTCTTTGAGCACGTTCAAATGGCGAGTGACTGTTGGCCAAGCGGCGTCAAACGCTTCCGCCAATTCGCCGGAACTCTTTGGCCCTTGCCGAAGCAAAGCCATGACTTGCCGCCGCAAGGGATGTCCCAGAGCTTTGAAAACTTCATTAGCATATATGGCAAATGAA